>JAUWPC010000134.1 GCA_030611815.1 Desulfobacteraceae bacterium | reverse complement strand
GCCCTCATCCACTCCGGCCTTAGGGCTATATCTCCCTTTAGCGCGCTGTCTATCTGGTCGAGGGCAACCTGCTTTCCCTTGGGCAACCTGGCCTTTATCGGTAAATAGTTGGAAGCATGGTTGGAGAAAAAGAGGCCCCGGCTCAGGTTGGTATGCGCAATCATCTCCCTCAATTCCAGGAGAAGCTCTTTTTCGGTTGGGACCTCGAAGGCGCCGTTCTGGAATTCCTCATGCAGAGGGGTTCCGGGGAGCAACATAACGGTGAGTGCCCCCACGTAATTGGGATCCATCCCGCTCAAGAGTTCACCGGTGGCCTTGGCATGCTCAAGGGATCTCTTCCTCCCGGCAATGCCCAATAATACGGTAACCGAGAGTTTGATGCCCGCTTCTCTGACCTTTCTCCCCATGTTGATGAGATGTTGTGGACTCGACCCTTTCCGGATTTTTTTCAGCAGCTCCTCATCCCCGGTTTCTACGCCTAAATAGAGTATCCCTAATCCGTTTCCCTTAAGGTCCTTCAACTGCTCTGGAGTCTTCATCTTGATGCTCTTTGCATTGGCATAGGCCCCTACCCTCCTCACCCAGGGGAGGTGTTCCTTGATCTGATCCAGTATCCACATTAACCTCTTCTGGGGAATAATCAGGGCATCACCGTCCATGAGAAAGACCCTGTCCTGCCTTTTCATGTATTTAGAGGCAAATAGGATATCACCGAGAATCATACTGTCATCTTTGATCCTGAATCTCTTGTCTGTGTAAGTTCCGCAAAAGGTGCATTTGTTATGGGAACATCCTACTGTTACCTGGAGCAGGATACTGAACGCCTCACTGGGCGGCCTGATGCAATTTCCCTCGTAATGCATCTCCTCGCTTTCAATGGCATAATCCATTCGTTCTCATCCTTTCATTTAATAGTTGTTTGCTGTTTAATCTCATAACCATAGAAAACAGCAAAGCTGATAATTCCGTAAATCCGATCTATCCCATCCCCTTTTGTGGCTGTACCTGCAGACAGACAAAGCCCCCAAAACCCTTTTTGAAATATTCCGGGCCAAGATATTTTTTAACGTTTGTCTGTCAAAACCCCTTACGAAGCATACGGGCATAATAGGTGCTCGAGGTATAGAGGGCTGCGGCAGGATTGTGGCCAAGGACGCGGTCCTTTGCAATCAATACCGTTGTGAAGGCCTCGCTATACTTGAAGAATAGAGAGTCGTGGCCAACACAGAGCCCGACCAGGATATTGAAATCGGTTTTTTCCCGGTTAAGGATAGCTGCCTGAACAACGGGGCTGCACATAGACTCAAACTGCCCGATTCGTATCTTTTCCTCCTCCTTGATCCCTATGGTCTCCTTGGGCGTAGCACCGATCTTGCATACAACAGAGACAACCTCGAAGCCCTGTGCTTCTAAGATCTTTGTGAGCACCCTTGCCTCCTGATGTAGGCCCGCGCAAAAGGCGATGCCTAACTTCTGATATCCCATTTTCTCTGCAAATTCACAGATCTCCTGGACCCTCGGTTTGACAGGATGAAATACATAGGGCTGGATATGTCTATTTGAGTAACATTCGGATTCCTGAATCGATGCCATCCTGGCGAATTCGTAAATTTCGGGCCTTTCGTACTCCTTAGCAGCCTCTTTAATGATCTCCCTGTAGTTTTCAGTGGGACAGGATTCTGGTCCTTTTCCATCCTCTTCACGGCAAATTCGATCCTTTACAGAGCATTTTGCACATTCCGGGCTTTCCTTATCTTTCATGACTTCTCCTTATCTTTTCCTCTCACAGAGTGCACAGAGTTCACGGAGGTTTCTTATTTTTTCGAAAATTACTAACTTCATAAGTATCGATAAACGACCTTCTTCGTCAAGTTTTTTCCATGTCGCGGGACCTCTACGCAATATCCCAGTTTTCGCTTGACAGGTTAGATCTCTTTCATGGTATGTATTCCGGCGATTGATTTGCTTTCAAGTTTGTCGAGAAGGTTTCGTCCCGGCATTATCACCTTATCGCTAAAACGAAACAAATAACGGGAGACCTTTGAAAAATGTTCAATTTCGTTCAAGATCAAGGCGCGTGAGGATTTTAACCACAGGAATATATTGAATATTTCGAGGATTAATCCGCCTCAGGCGGGTTAAAATCTGAACGCAACGAGGAGATTGGGCAGATAAGCGCAGACTTCGAAAGGGGGCGTTTTGCAAAGGTCTCAACGGAACAGACAATGGAACTCACTCAGAAACAGATAAATTATTGTATGGAATGCGGTGTCTGCACCGGGAGCTGCCCCATAAGCCGGGTACTTCCTCAGTTTTCACCAAGACAGATGATCAAACGGGCCATGGAAGAGCCGGATGGCGATCTTACCCGGACCCAGGAAATATGGGCGTGTCTGAGCTGCGAGCGTTGCAGCAACAGATGTCCGGTGGAAATCGACGTCCCGGAATTTATCCGGTCATTCAGACAGAAGGCCCGGGGGCTCGGCAATCTCCCACTTGAAAGCCATCACGGCATGATGCAGACCATTGCCGACCTGCAAATAGGTGACATCCAGCAACAGCGTACTTCCTGGGCAGAGGGGGTGGGAAGCTTCGCGGAAAAAGGGAATTATTTCTACTTTGTGGGATGCCTCCCCTATTTCGACGTGATTTTCAGCTATTTAGAGCTATCTCCTCTTGAAAGCGCTCGAAGCGTACTCACCCTTTTGAACAGGATGGGGATTACGCCTGTTATCAGCAACGATGAACGATGCTGCGGGCATGACGCGTTTTGGAGTGGTAATGAGGAGACCTTCCGCAAATTAGCTGAGCGTAACTTAGAAATGATCAAATCCTCTGGGGCCAGGACGGTAATCTTCAGTTGCCCGGAAGGTTACACTACATTTAAGGAGCACTACCCTAAATATTTTGGCGAGCTGCCATTTGAAGTGATCCATATGACTGAACTTTTAACTCGTGAACTACCTGGCGCAGGCCTGTCGTTCAAGCCCTCGACCAATGGCGCCCTAACATATCACGACCCGTGCCGTCTCGGCAGGGGGGCAGGTCTCTATGAACAGCCACGGGATCTGTTAAAGCTCATTCCTGAAACCAAGGTGTTGGAAATGGGTCGCAACAGGGAGAATTCCCTATGCTGCGGCACAAGCGCATGGATGGAGTGTTCCAACTGTTCAAAGGCGATGCGTATAGAAAGACTCGATGAGGCCCTGCAGACAGGGGCAAACACTCTTATAACCGCCTGCCCCAAGTGCCAGATTCACCTTACCTGCGCCCAGCGCACTGCAGAGCTGGATTTGCAGGTAACCGATTTGTATGCCTACCTTTTAGAGAGCTTAGTTCAGGAGGAAAAATAAGCAAGAAAAACCTCCCGTTTATTTGCTCCACGGGAGGTTTTTTACCATTTACTTCGATCTGAGAAAGGCCTTTACAAGCTTGCCCCACTCTTTCTCTTCTAACTCTCCAGAGATATCCTCCACAGAAACACCACCGTCCGCAGCAATGTTCAGGTCATCGTTGGCCATTGAAAAGAGTCTTTCCCTCTCATCGCTCGTGAAGGTGTGGGCCTCTTCTCCATAGTAAAGATCCTTCAGATTCTTCCGGAGTTTGGTAGGTTCGATAATGGCAAACCAGCCATCCTGATAGGGTGAACTGTTCATAAGCTCGGGATGGTCCAAAAGCTTTTCATTGACGCGGCTGACGATGCCGTCGATGGGAGAGAGGACCCGGGCAGTTTCGCCGTTCCGTTTTACCGAAAATCCTGCCTCACCCTGTTTTAGCTCATGGCCGATATTGGGCATTTCGATCTGGCTGAGCTTCCCTAAAAGCCTCTGGGCAAAGTCGTCCAGGCCCACCCTGACACGGCCTCCGTATTCTGGCCTGGCCCATGTATGCCCTTCGTGGTAGTAAAAGCCATCAGCCAATTCAAAACCAGCGACCTGGGTCGGAGTCTCCACCGGGAGCGGCTCAGCCTGCAATCGTTGCTGCATCATCCGGTCAAAGGAGCAGGTGCCGCACTCGTAGGCACTGGGGCATATCTTGCGACCTATTTCGCCTGTAATCATATACCGGCACTTCCTGCCTGAAGCGGGAAGCATCATCATCTTTTCCACCCAGGTGGCAGTGAACTTTTCCGGTGGGGCCCCCACAGGTTTCATTTCCATGCTTTCCTTTTGTCGGGCAACCTTTGTCTGCATTGCATGGTCGTACACGCAGGTGGGGCAATCATAGTTGTTATCGCAAAGCTTGTATGAAACGACCCCTGCTTCCATCCAGACACATTTCTTTTTACCGGGGGGAACAATTTTCATCGATTCCGCTCTTAATGCTCTCGCCATATCCTGACCCTCCTTATTTTATATTTTTTTGGTTTTTTTTACGTTTTGTTCTTTGTAATAAGCAAGGGCCATGCCAACAGTGTCTTTCCGGGCGCTTAAGACCTTTAAGTAGTTGATTTAGCACACTATTTTCCACAAAAATATATCAGGAAGGTCCTCTGATAGAGATGGGACGTCTTGCCGAAAAATTCGTCAAATATAATTGGAGGGGGGATTGCTATAAGGATAAGCTATTGATTTTTAGGAATATGTTAGAGATGGAGGAAAATGAGACAGCATGTCTAAAATTGCGGCATTCGAGGTTTTATTCTAATGCCGCAGTTCTCTAATTGCCACCTGAAAAGTTCAAAGCAGGTGGGGCAAAAATCCGATCGCTTAAAATCGGTATCTGCGATGTTAGTGGAACTGTACATAACACAGCGTCGATCCCTGCAGTGGGTAAGGCCGAGGCTGTGGCCCAGCTCGTGTAACGCGGTTTTTCCCATTCGATCCATCAGGAGATCCTGATTCGGCTCGTGGCCATAGAACTGCGCGCGGAGCCTGTATGTGGAGATGATTGAGCATTGGCCTCCCACCTGTGCCAATCCAAAAACATATTTGAGAATCGGCACAAACAGGTCCACCTGGGTGATCGCTAAGAACTTTAGGGAGTTGTGAGAGAGTTCAGTGAGGCGCTTCAGGATCAGTTTTGAATTGTACTGGCCCCTCTTCTCATCAAAGGCATATTTTGGGGAATCCATTCTCGATGAGATTTTGTATTGCAGACCGCATCGGTTCGAGATATGCCCAGCAACGTGCTCGGTAATCATATCGTCCAGAGGGCCGAGGCTACAGATGGTTATGGATTTTGAAAGGGTGCTGCTACCCCCTTTTGATTTCATATTTCTCTATCTTATTATACAGGGTTTGACGGTCGATACCCAGTTCCCGCGCAGCCCTGCTGATGTTCCAATCAGCTTCCTCTATAACCCTTTCGATATGTATTTTTTCCATCGCCTTCAATGATTTGGGCAATTGTTCACTCACTGGTTCCCTCCCTGTAAAGGGCAGGTCTGTTGCTGCGATCTCTTTCCCCCCTCCAATCACGAGCGCCCTTTCTATGACATTTTCCAATTCCCTAACATTTCCGGGCCAGTCATAATCCACCAATAATTTCATGGCGGAAGGCGCGATGTTTACCTCGTCTTTGTTCAATTCTAAGCAGCACTTGCGAACAGACGCCTTTGCGAGGGGGGGGATATCCTCCTTTCTTTCTCTTAAAGGAGGAACATGTATTGAAATTACGTTTAAACGATAAAAAAGATCTTTGCGGAATCGATTTTCAATTATAGCCTTTTCGAGGTCACGGTTTGTTGCAGCCAGAATGCGCACGTCCACCTCTATGGATTCCTCACCCCCTAAACGGGAAAACTCCTTTTGCTGCAGAACCCTCAAGAGATCCACCTGTGTTTTCAGACTGATGTCGCCTATTTCATCTAAGAAAAGGGTCCCTCCATGGGCCATCTCAAAACGCCCCCTCTTAGTATGTTCCGCACCTGTAAAGGCCCCCTTTTCATAGCCGAACAGTTCACTTTCCAGGAGTGATTCGGGCAGCGCTCCACAACTCACGGCAATAAGAGGCATGTAGCAGCGCCCGCTGTTTCCATGAATGGCCTGGGCTATCAGCTCTTTTCCTGTCCCGCTCTCACCGGTGATGAGTACCGTGGAATCTGTGGGCGCCACCCTCTTGATCAATTCAAAGATCTGCTGCATGGCATCGCTTTTGCCTATGATTTCATCAAACTGATCTCTTTCTTCTAACTTTTTCCGGAGCAGGATATTTTCCAAGATCAATTCCTTCTGTTTCACGATCTTTTTTATGAGGATTTCTATCTCATCCGGGTCAAAGGGCTTCACTAAATAATCAAAGGCGCCTTCTTTCATGGCCTGAACAGCGGTATCCACTGTGGCATAGGCGGTCATCATGAGGATTTCGGCATCGGGTCTCACCTCTTTTAGATGTTTGAGGGTCTCAAGCCCGTCCATTCCCGGCATTTTGAGATCGAGTAAGATTACTTCCCATGGCTCACCCCGGACCATGTCTATAGCTTCCTGTCCACCCGCAGCCAAACCAACTTCATAGCCATCTTCTTTTAACCAGTCATTGAGGCTTTCCCGCATCGCTTCTTCATCGTCAACAACAAGAATACGGGGCATTTTCGACATTTCTATTTCCCTCCATTATAATCCTGCATGGGATTGGCTGCAATTATGTAGTAGCAGACCTCGTTCAGTAGCGCCTCAACGAAATAACTGGTACCTTTCCTATTTCATAATCTTAATCATAATCGTAATCTTACTCAAAACGATTATGATTACGATTATGATTAAGAGTATGAATCCAAAAACAAATTTCAAGTGTGGCAGTTATTTCGTCCTAATTTGTATGAGTTTTTAAATTCAAAATCGTGCCTGAACCACGCCAAGGCGTGGTTTTCGTTCAGGCACTAAGTAGTTGACGATCCCTCGATAGGGAGAAGAACTTTAAACGCGCTCCCCTTCCCAACCTCGCTTTCCACTTCTATTGAGGCGTTATGGTTCGTGATAATCCCGTAGACTACCGATAGACCTAAACCGACACCCTTTCCTTCCTCTTTGGTGGTAAAAAACGGCTCGAAAATATTCTTCTGGTCTTCCTCGGAAATGCCGCATCCCGTATCCGAAATCGTGATCTCCAAGAAACCATTTTTTTTCGAAAGCTTAGCCGATATGGACAGTACTCCCCCGCCTTCCATGGCCTCTGAAGCGTTGCTTATAAGGTTTAAAAGGACCTGCTGAACCTGTCTGAAATCGCACCTTACCATGGGCAAATCCGGCGCGATCTCGCTCTCGAACTGGATCTCTTTCAATTCAAGATCGTGAGATGTCAGGGCTAAAGTTCGATTAATGATCTGATCGATGTTTTGCGGCTTAATTGCTATTTTGGTTCGACGGGAAAAAGCAAGGAGATTCTTTACAATTTCTCCGCATCTCGTCATTTCCGATGCCATTGTGCCTAAGTATCGTGAGATATCCTCAGCTCTATCTTGAGAGAAATGGCCCTTTTTAACAAGTTTCATCATCAATTTGACATAGGTTAGAACTGCTGCAATAGGATTGTTTATCTCATGGGCAATGGTGGCGGACAATTTACCCAATGACGCAAGCTTTTCTGACCGAAGGACCTGCTCCTGGACTTCCTTGAGTTCCTGATAGGCCCTGTTAGCGCCCTCGTATAGCATGGCATTACGCACGGCCATTCCTATCTGGTTGCCAATAGCCGTGAGGAATTCCACATAATCCTCTGAAAACTCGAATTCGGAACGACTGCATACGCACATTACTCCCACTGGCTCCCCTTTTAAGACAAGGGGAACATAGACGGTGGACAGGATCCCCTCTTCGGCAATGGAATCCACATAAGGATCTTCTGGCCGGCTGAGGTTGTCCACAACCTCCGTTTCTCGCGTAAGCACAGTTTTTCCCAGGAGACCATCTCCCACCCGGCGGGATCTCATATGATCTTTTTCAATGAATCCGGCCGAAAACCCTCTATGAGCCGCCAGATTAAGGATCTCTTTTTTATCGTCCAGCAGATAGATACGGACACAGTCAGGTCCGAGGATCTCAAGCATCTCATCAATGGTACTGTTCAGGACCTCGTTCAGATCCAGGCTGCTGCTGACCGTCAGGGAGATGGCATTTAAGGTGGCAAGCCTGACATTTTGCCTTTTGACCTGCTCCTGGGCGCTCTTTTTCTCTGTGATGTCCCTGAATATTATGACATACCCGGTAACCTGATTGATTATATCTAAGATCACATTGGAGGTGAGAAGGGCGTCAAAGGCCTTTTTGTTTTTTCCCTCAAGACGTGCCTCAAATCCGACAACAAAGCCATCCCGAAAAACCCTCTTTTGAAATGAAGCAAGCTCTTCCTGGTTTTTGAAGAGTGTCAATGCCGATCCCAATGTTAGCACTTCCTCTTTGCTCTTATATCCAAGTATCCTTACCGCTGCCTGGTTGATTTCCAGGATGGCGCCCTTTGGATCTGTAAGAATAATTGCATCAAGAGACCTCTCAACAATGGTTCGATATCTTTCCTCTGATTTTTCCAAGTGTCTTAGCCGTTTATCAATGGCGGTTTCAAGGTTTCCCGCGATCTTGTTTAGCTCGCTTTTAAGCCGTTTTTTCTCTGTTAAATCAGTTGCAGTTTCCAGGACATAATCAATTTGGCCTCGGCTGTCCCTAACTGGAGTGGACTTTATGCGCATCAGAGCTGTGCTACCATCCTTCTTCACAACCGTCTCTTCGCTTACGTGAGGATTGCCGTCCTGGAACGATTTTTCTACCAGGCAATTTGCACACTTCCTGTCCCTTTCTTTCCAAAGCTTGTAACAATAACTACCCGTGTTCATTCCAAACTCGGTTTTAAAAAGATCATTGGCCATGACGATTTGATAGTTTCTGTTGACGGCAATCACATAATCGGTGACGCTATGGAGGAGCG
>JAUWPC010000275.1 GCA_030611815.1 Desulfobacteraceae bacterium | reverse complement strand
GGGACTGAAACAGGCATCAGCCTGGCCATGGCATACGTCTCCCTCCCCTTTCTGGTAAACGCGGCTAAGGACGGTTTCCTTGCAGTCGATCCTAAATTAGAAAGGGTAGCCCGAACCCTCGGCGCATCACCGTGGCAGGCCTTTTTCCGGGTAAGCATTCCCCTTGCCTGGCGCTCTATTCTTTCGGGTAGTATTATGATGTGGGCGCGGGGGATCTCCGAATTCGGGGCAGTTATTATCCTTGCCTACCATCCCATGACAGCCCCCATCCTCATCTGGGAGCGATTTCAGGCCTATGGGCTTAAATATGCCAAACCTGTTGCGGTGCTTCTTATACTCCTTTGCCTCCTGATTTTCGCGCTTCTCAGGTGGTTGGCCGAACCGAAAAAGGAGACGTGATTGCTTCGACTTGTAGACATATCACTCAAATTAGGAAATTTCAGCCTTCGTAACATATCTTTTGATGTAAAACGGGGGGAATACGTTGTCCTATTGGGGCCTACTGGAACCGGAAAAACAGTGCTCTTAGAGACTATTGCCGGATTGTACCACCCTGATTCAGGAAACATTTACCTCAAGGACCTCGATGTAACCCGTTTTCCCCCGGAGACACGCCACTTAGGCGTAGTATACCAGGACTACGCCCTTTTCCCTCATCTTTCGGTCTACGCCAATATAGCGTTTGGCCTGAAACTAATGGGGACAACCGATCGAGACGTGCGCAACGCAGTCTCGAAAATGGCACACTTCTTAGACATAGATCATATACTGGATCGAAGGCCGCGGCTCCTCTCCGGAGGTGAACGCCAGCGTGTTGCCTTGGCCCGCGCCCTGATTCTCAAGCCCTATATGCTGCTGTTGGATGAACCCCTGAGCGCATTAGACCGCCTGACAAGAGACAGGCTTCGACGCGAACTGAAACGGATCCATGGCGAGATAGGGGTGAGTATCCTGCACATTACCCATGACCTGAGTGAAGCCTTTTTTTTGGCCGACAGGCTTATAATTATGAGGGACGGGGCCGTTATTCAGGAGGGAAACCCTGAGGATACGTTAAGGCGGCCCGGGAACCGCTTTGTGGCCGAACTTCTTGGAATCAAGAATTTTGTTCCGGCCAAAATCGGTCCTGGCGGACAGGTGTTCCTTGAAGGATTAAAGACTTCCACTCCCCTCCTTTTTTCGTCTGAACCTGGCGAAAAGTCCAAAAAGATCTATCTTACCATACCGGGCTGGGCAATTGATCTCTTTCCCGCCAAGGACAATGGGGCCTATTTATCTCAAGTCAATATGCGAGTTGTGGGTCTTAATCACACCGAAGCGTATATGGAAATTGAGTTGGAGCATGAGCACGGGACGCGCCTGAGCACCACTCTCTCCTGGAGAGAGGTTACTATGTTGCCAACGCCTATTGAATTCGGTAAAGTCATAAAAATCGGCCTGCTCAAAGAAGGAACGTACTGGGTCCCGGATGATTAGACTTTGGATTTAAAAAATATAACCTGGAAAAAAGGATAACAGCCCCCTCTATCCCACTTGCACAGGCGGGATTCACTTTAGGCACTTTAAACTTTAGGCACTTGAACCTCACTATCATGACCACATCCTTTTACAGACAATGGTTTGACAGGCATTGGCCCGTATGGGGCGTAAACATATTGAAATTCTCGTCAGGCTTAGTGCGAACAAGGGTTGTCGGCGTGGAACAGGTCCAAAGTATCCCGTGCGGCGTTGCCCACTGGCATGGCGATGAACTTACCTTGTTCCCCCGTTTTGGCCATTTAACCCCTACTATTCTGGTAAGCCACTCCAAGGACGGAGAGATCATGGCAAGGGCAACACGCGCCTTGGGCTACAGGGTAACACGCGGTTCATCCACAAGGGGGGCAGTGGGAGGACTGATAGCCCTGATCAAGGCGGTAAAGGAAGGGTATACGGTTGTCCTTGCGGTTGACGGCCCACAAGGTCCCCGTGGCGTCTGCAAACCCGGCATCATCAGGCTTGTTCAGAAAACTGGCGTACCCCTGTTTCCCGTGGGAGTAGCAACAACACGCAGGTTTGTGTTCAAAAAGACATGGAACCAGGTCTATCTCCCCCTCCCCTTCTCCCGCCAGGTTATCTTTGTCGATAAGCCGATTTCATTCCCGAAAAAAGCCGGCCCGGAAGAGATGAATCGCTATTGTCGACAGGTGGAAGAAAGCCTGCGCGCCGCCCACAAAAAAGCCTTGATGCTCCTTGTGGACCCATAGCTGATCTTCGGCCAGCATCCACTATCCAGCATCCAGTATCCAGCATCGCTAATCCTTCTCTGGCTCAAAATTTCGTTTGGCCGCAAGAAATGTAGGCAGATGTCTGAGGAAGTAGATAATGCTTCTCCTGTGCTCCCAGGTGCGCTTTCGGAATCTCCTGCGCCAGCCGGGATCCGTGTAAAACCGCTTTACGTGTCTGTTATAGAGCTGGTCAAGCTCATCTTTCGATCCTATCCCTTTTGGAACAAACACGAAGTTGAGGCAATTCATCTTACGCCAGTCATAATCAAAGGTTCCCTCCTCAAATATGGTGGCCCACACCGGAGCGCCATAAAAAGGTGTGAACTTAGACATATTCATATCATCCAGGCCCAAGGAAATGGCAAAATCGCTTGTCTTTTGAATTGACTCGCGCGTGTCCCCGGGAAGGCCCATCATAAAAAGCCCTTTTGCTCTGAGGCCTTTTGCCTGGATACGCCTGACAGTATCGCGTACCTCATCAAGATGAACACCTGGCTTGTGGGTTTTCATCAGTTCTGAATCTCCTGTTTCAATACCTAATGAAAGCTGCAGGAAACCCGCGCTTTTTAGCATCTCCAGAAGTTCGTCATCACAGTGCCCCGCACGTACCGCGCAGTTGAATTGCATTCCAAGCGGTTTGGAGACAAGGAGATCGCAAAGCTCGGTGATACGCCTGCGGTGGGCCGTAAACAAATCATCATAGATATTGATATGGCGAACCCCAAAACGTTTTTGCAGGTACCTCATATGTTCATAGACATACTCTGCCGAATTATAACGATAGTCCCGCTTGAAAACCGATCGGTCACAGAATGAACACTGATAGGGGCACCCACGACTGGTGACCATGGTTGCGCCCGGTGATAAGATATAGCTGAACAGAGGGAGGTTATAGCCCTTTGGAAAACGGTTCAGCTTTTCATATGAAGGAAAAGGAAGGTCGTCTAAATCAGGAATGTAGGAGCGCAAGGGATTGGCCACCGTCCTGTCCTGGTCTCTCCAGACCAGGCCTGAAACCAGGGCAGGCTCCTCCCCAGACGCAAGCTCGGCCAAGGAGGCTTCTCCCTCCCCCATGCAGAGATAATCGATATCCTTGAACTGATCCAGAAGCACGGAGCCGATTGCAGAGATATGAACCCCCCCAAAAATGGTTTTGATTTGGGGGCGGGCAGTCTTGATCCGGGTTGCAAGATCGTATCCGTCCAAAAACCCAGAGGTGGTCGCAGAAAAACCCACCAGATCAGGTTTATAACCAAGGATAATTCCGGCATTAGTCTCATTGCTGCCCGGCGCCCTGGGTCCTAAGCAGTCATGGACAAATACCTCATGTCCCTCACGTTCAAGATAGGCGGCAATAGAAATAAGGCCGAGAGGGGCCATCCGGTTCGCAGTTGCTGTCACATCTTTTTTGCCTGGCACCCAGTTTGATCCGGCCGGATGTACAAGTACAATTCGCATATGAGATTACCGATAATGTCCGTTTGAGCCTTATGAGTAAATGAGTGCTCAAAATCCGCAGAAATCTATTTCCCACTCTTATAGCCCTGCCGAAAAAAGTTGTAAACCACTTTTGATGGTCTCGTAAAAAGTCAAACAGCACCCGTTGTCGTCATTCCCGCAAACGCGGGAATCCAGGGAAATCAATATAGGTGGGAGACTCCCACATTCGCGGGAGTGACAGTCTCGGAGACTTTTTACGAAGCCATCAATGTTCAATTTTTAATTTTGAACCATTACCAACTTGTAATGTTCCGGAAAGGTTGTTGCAAGACTTGCATGTTATTTTCCCTTCAATCTCAGAGGGAAAAGCCTTTTGAGGCCACCCACTCATAATGAGGCATTTAAAGAAAAGAGAGATCATGAACATTCAAACATCAGAACAGTTTCAGGAGAGAGGATTGGGGACGTATCAGCCCCCGTCAAATCGTTGAGTTGGAAATCACATCAAGTGTCCAACTTTTGGCTAAACGGCACAAAAACAAACAATCCCGCCTTCTATTGGGCCATATGACACTCATTGATTTTTTATACAATATATGGCATATGGCACAAAATAGATATCGACATATGGCATCTTTTTATTGCCATATGGCGTTATCTTGGGCGGTACTTAACCACTCAACTACTTAATCCCGCCTCAGGCGGGACTGAAGAAAGGAGAAATGATATGAAATCAAGAGAAATATTTAAGAGGTTCTTAACGGGAAAGATCGCAGTGGCACTCATTATTTTGGTGGCCGGATTTTTTGCCACCTCAACCCTTTACTCGGTTTCGGCGAGCCAGGAAACGCCAAAGGATGTTCGGGCCGCACCAGAGAGCTTTACCGATCTGGCTGAAAAAAACAGTCCGGCTGTAGTCAATATAAGGGCGGAGAAGAAGGCAAAGGGAGGTCCCAGCGTATACCGCCAATTCAAAAGAGGTCCTTTTCAAAAGGATGATCCTCTTCACGATTTCTTCGACAAATTCTTTGGCGGACGGCCGCAGAAGGAATTCAAGCAGAG
>JAUWPC010000338.1 GCA_030611815.1 Desulfobacteraceae bacterium | reverse complement strand
GCACTCATTAGTTGTGGGGGTAATGTTGAATCCATTCGGACCGGAAGCCCTTATAAAATACGACTGAACTGGAAAACTTCCGACCATTTTTAATCACCCCCTTTTGCCCTTTTTCCTATTAAATAACGATAACTTTATTTCTTGAGAAACCTTTTGTCAATCTTTTTCTTGGCTTTCAGCCCCGAAGAGCTAATTTGGCTACTGCTTCAATATGATAGGTATGGGGAAACATGTCAACGGGCTGTATTTCAAGGAGTTCATACTCCTTGGTCATCTCGGACAGATCCCTGGCCAAAGTTGCTGGATTGCACGAGATATAGACAATTTTTTCAGGGGATAAAGCCATGGCCTGGGCCAATACATCCTTGTGCATGCCTGCCCGCGGCGGATCTATGATCAAAAGATCGGGCCTGAAGGTTATGTCCGCTAACTTTTCTCTGATATCACCGCATATAAAACGGCAGTTCTCAAGCCCGTTTTCCTTAGCGTTCCTGACCGCATCAGATGTGGCGCTCCGGCTGATCTCTATTCCGGTGACGGCGTGGACCCTGTTGGCCAAGAAGATAGGGATGGTGCCGGTGCCGCTGTACAGGTCAAGCACGGTTTCAGAACCTTCAAGCTCCGCATAAGTTGCCATACTCTGATATAGTTGTTCGGCTGCCCTCGAATTGGTCTGGAAGAAGGAGTTTGCCGAGATCTGGAAGGTAAAGGGACCTATCCTGTCTCTGATATACCCATCCCCGTAAAGGACCGCTTCGCTCTCCCCAACAGCTATGGAGGCTTTCCGGGTGTTGATATTGTTTACCACGGTCTTGACCCGTTTAAACCTGTGGACGAGCAGGCCCGCCAATGGCTGTACAAATTCCGGCCTCTCTTCTGACGTGACCAGGTTGACCATCCATTCATCAAACGCAACAGAATAACGGATCATCAGAAAGCGCCAGAATCCCTGGTGGCTTTTCAGGCCATAGACAGGTATCTCGGAGTCCTTGACATAATCCCTGACCATGTTCAGGATCTGGTTCCCCGTTTCCTGCTGGAGCAGGCACGCCTCAACGTCAATCACCTTGTGATAAGTCCCTGGCACGTGGAGACCCAAGGCAAACTCGCCCTCCTCTTTCCGCCTGTCCAATTCATCGGGGAGATACCAGCGCCTGTCAGAGAATGAAAACTCCATCTTATTCCTGTAGGCAAACCTCTTCACGGAAGGGATGACAGGATGGACTGTTATATCTTTTATCCCTCCGATACGTTCCACAGGCTCCTGCACGTGTGCCCTCTTGAACTCCAACTGTTTTTCGTAGCCCACGTTCTGCCACTGACAACCGCCGCAATATCCAAAGTAGGGGCATGGCGCCTCTTCCCGATCAGGAGAGGGGGAGAGGAGTTCTATCAGGCCTGCCTCCGCGTAATCTTTCTTCTTCTTGTAGATTTTGGCCTTTATCCTGTCCCCCGGGACCCCGCCCCGGACAAAGACCACAAACCCGTCCAATCGACCGATCCCCCGGCCGCCGTAGGCCATGTTTTCTATGGCTATTTCAATTATTTCACCTTTACGAATTGCTGTCATGGTCTGACGGTCGACCCTGTTCTTTCTCCCTATTATCTTTATAAGTAGTGTCTGAACGAAATAACTATTTCATAATCTTAATCATAATCGTAATCTTACTCAAAACGATTATGATTAAGATTACGATTAAGAGTATGAATCCAAAAAGAATTTTCACGGACACATCAATGATTCCGGGATCTTAATAACTGGGATAGGGTCCATTTTGTGTCTGTTGGCCTGGTGAAGCCTCTGGTATATACCTAAGACCTCTTTCTGCCTTGGGCTCAATTGGTCTTCATCTTCAGCTTCGGCTTCAAACCGAATAGCATCTTCGAGTTCAGCATAAGTGGCCCCGATCTGGCTCTCATCTGTGCGGTTATCAGACCAGAGCCCGTCAGTGGGAGAAGCATTCAAAATCGCCTTGGAAATGCCCAATTCCTTACCAATCAGATAGACTTCCGACTTCATTAGATCGGCTATCGGCGAGATGTCGACCCCACCGTCGCCGTATTTGGTGAAAAATCCTATCCCAAAATCTTCAACCTTGTTGCCGGTCCCAACGACCAACATCCTGTGATGGGTGGCATACGTATAAAGCGTCACCATCCGCATCCGTGACCGGGTATTGGCCATGGTCAATCCATCCTGGATATCCGGCGGAAAGGTCTTTTCGAGTGCCTGGAATGCTGGTGTGAGATCGGTCGTGATTCCTCTGACGTGATCGTAATTTTTCTCCAGCCAGCCGATATGCTGCTGGGCCAGCGAAACCTGCTCATGGGCCTGATAAATAGGCATGTCCAAGAGGATGATTGACTTCTTGGTTTTTGCGCATAAGGTGGAGGTAACCGCTGAGTCTACACCCCCTGAAATCCCCACCACAAATCCCTTCAAGCCTGCCTCATCACAATAGGCCTTTAACCGGTTAACGATATGTTCGATGACTCTGGCGGTTTGCATATTTGACATGCCCTATTTCATAAAAGCAGTCTCACGGCGCAATGATTGACGGAGGGCAGTCAGGGGAGATTATGATCTATTTTTATGGAGCCACCGTGCGGAATCGAACCGCAGACATCCTCATTACGAGTGAGGTGCTCTGCCAACTGAGCTACGGTGGCTCAAGAACAATTTCCCGGCAATATAGTTGCTTTTTTCCTGCCTGTCCATTAATTTATCATGGTAATTGTCCGATGTCCGATGTCTAATGACCAACACCCGCAACTCGCAACCCGTAACCCAAAAAAGGATTCATTTATGAAAGAACCGAAAGACTATATAATTTTTCCCTTAGATCTGTCCACCTACGATCAGGCCATCTCCTATGTTGAGACCCTCGATGGTCATGTGGGTCTCTTTAAGGTAGGTCTGGAATTATTTATAGCCCAGGGGCCTGAAATACTCAAGGCCATACGCAATTTTACAGACGCGGGGATATTTCTCGACCTGAAACTCCACGATATCCCTGCCACTGTCAAGCGGGCCTTTATGGCGGCAAGCCTTTATCTGCCGCAGTTTGTGACGGTTCACTGTAACGAGGGAGATGAGAGCCTCAGAGGCGTTGCAGAAGAGAACCCAGGCAATTCCAAGATATTGGCAATTACCGTCCTCACAAGCCTCAATCAGGAGAAATTGAAGAGATTGGGTTATTCTCGCGAGTATGCGGATAATGTTTCCGCATTGGTCCTTTTAAAGGCGCGCATGGCCAGGGAGGCAGGGTGTCATGGCGTGGTATGTTCCGGCCTGGAAGTGGCAGCGGTAAGAAAGGAGATCGGTCCTGATATGATTGCGGTGACCCCGGGGATACGACCGGCCTGGACCGTGGTTGATCAGGACGACCAGAAACGGATTGTCACTCCCGCAGACGCCGTCAGAAACGGCTCGGACTACATTGTAATAGGACGTCCGATCCGTGACGCAAAGGACCCGCAGGATGCGGCAAAAAGGGTGGCAGAGGAGATAGCCTCAGCACTTTAAAACAAGTTTATCTC
>JAUWPC010000387.1 GCA_030611815.1 Desulfobacteraceae bacterium | reverse complement strand
CAACTGTATCCGTGCATTTAGCGAACAGAAAGGCTGTGAGGTAGTGGAACTCAATATTCAAATGGATCATGTACATTTAATAGTGATGGTTCCACCCAAAATATCGATATCAGATTATTTGGGCATTGTAAAAGGTAGAACAGCTATTCGTGTGTTCAATAAATTTCGCAAGCTAAAGAAGAAACCGTATTGGGGTAATCATTTTTGGGCCAAAGGCTATTGCGTAGATACTGTCGGTTTAGATGCCGAAATGATACGCAAATACGTTAAATATCAAGAAGATAAAGAGCGTAGAGCAGAGTCGAAACAGTTAGACCTGTTCTGATATAAATGAGGGACAACTCAACCTTGCCCCCTCAGGGGGCAAAGGCAGACTTATCCCCTTCTAGGGGTAAACTCAATACCACCCCCTCAGGGGGTGGATTCTTTATTATACCTAACTTATAAGGAGAATAAATCATGTCCGTTTCGAAAAGAATCAGTGAGGCCATCGAAAGATCTTCCTGGATCAGAAAAATGTTTGAAGAAGGTGCCAAGAGAAAGGCGGAGTACGGGGCGGATAATGTCTTTGACTTCAGCTTAGGAAATCCTAATCTGGAACCTCCTGTCAAGCTTAACCAGGTCCTTGAAGATTTGATCAGAGATTCCACTCCGGGGCAACATGCCTATATGCCAAATGCCGGTTTTGTTGAAACCAGACAGGCCGTTGCCAACTATCTCAATACCTTTAACAGAGATAAATTTTCACCGGACGAGATAGTGATGACTGTGGGGGCCGGGGGTGGCCTCAATGTGGTCCTGAAGACGATCCTCAACCCTGGAGAAGAGGTTATCATCCCAAAGCCATATTTTGTGGAATATAACTTCTATCTTGATAACCATCAGGGAGTCCCAAAGCTTGTGAATACAAAATCCGATTTTTCATTCGATTTTGGCGCTATTGAGGAGGCTATGACAAAAAAGACAAGGGCAGTTCTGATTAATTCCCCAAATAACCCCACAGGTAAGGTATACGGGGAGGATGAGTTGAAAGAACTGGCAACCCTTATGTCTCATTACAGCGGAAAGTTTGGGCAGCCGATATACCTCATCTCTGACGAGCCTTACCGGAAGATCGTCTATGACGGTGTAGTGGTCCCGGCTGTCTTTGATGCGTATAATGAGAGCTTTGTGGTGACATCATTTTCAAAAGATCTCTCACTTCCGGGTGAAAGAATTGGCTATGCTGCGGCCCATCCGGGCATTTCAGATAAAAAAATGATCTTAGCCGGCATGGTCCTCTGTAACCGGATACTTGGCTATGTTAATGCCCCTGCCCTTATGCAAAGGGCGATTGCCCATTTACTGGAAGATAGCGTGGACATTTCCCTGTATCAGCAAAAGAGAGACAGGCTTTGCCAGGCGCTTCTATCTTTTGGTTACGAATTAATGAAACCGGGGGGGGCCTTCTACCTGTTCCCTAAAACGCCGGTGGAAGACGACGTTGCTTTTGTAGCCGCACTTCAGGATGAGAATATCCTGACTGTTCCCGGGAGCGGTTTCGGCGGCCCGGGTCACTTCAGGATCGCCTATTGCGTATCGGACCAGGTTATCGAAAAGGCCCTTCCAGGGTTTGAAAAGATCATTAAGAGATATTGAGAATTGAAAATTGAATATTGAAGATTGATGGTCACGGAGAAGAAACCATGTATTCAAAAATGCTTTCACTCAGGTTCCCTAAAAAAATCGTTGGCGAACCGATAGCGGTTAACCTTGTCAAGAAGTTTGACCTCTCTTTTAATATACTTAAAGCTACCATCTATCCCAGAAAAGAAGGCCTTATGGTGCTCGAACTGAGTGGTCACCGAAAAAACTTTCAAAGGGGTGTTCGCTACCTGAAAAGCATTGGGATTAAGGTAGAGAGTATCGGCCAAGACATCAAGCGGAATGAAAAAAAATGCTTTCAGTGCGGAGCCTGCACTGCTGTTTGTCCCACAGGGGCTCTTTATATCCAGAGACCGGACATGGAAGTGGTTTTTGACAAGGAACTGTGTAGCGCATGTGAATGGTGTGTGTCGGCATGCCCGGCACGTGCTATGGAGGTGAAATTCGACAGGAGCCTCCTTGATTGATACGCCGATTTCCCTAATGGAATTTCGCCTACGGCTAAAAGCGGGAGAGGGGCCCCGGGCTTGGAGCCGCAGTTCGAAAGCTGTCCTACCATTTTGGACGACCATTGCGGCTACAGGAAAAACTATAGCCCTATTTTAGCCGTCAATTCCTTGGTCTTTACCACGTTCATATTAAGCCCCAGTTCTTTTCTGCCAAACCCCATGGCCAGACCTAAGATCTGTGTCAGGTAAAGGACCGGCAGTTTAAAACTGGTGTCATACTCTGATTCGATGCTTTTCTGATTTCCGTCGTACATGACTGAGCAAAAGGGACACACGAGGCAGAGGGCGTCTGCGCCTGCATCTCTCAGGGATTCCAGCTTCTCTTTTGTTACAGACAGGGCCACGTTTTCATCCACAGGGAGCACAGGGCCCCCGCAGCACTTCTTTTTAACGGGGTAATCAACGACCTCAGCCCCGGTCAGCGCCACCAGGGCATCAAGGGAATTAGGATCTTCAACATCGTCGAAATGATCATGAACCTCTGAAGGTTTTAAGTAATGGCATCCGTAATGGCTGGCAATTTTTAGGTCACTCAGATCTTTTTGAAAATGGGCCTTGATTTTCTCCTCTCCAACCTCTTCAAACAAGACCCTGGCAAAATGCCTCACCCTTGGACTGCTCTTGTATTCAAGTCCCACTGCGGAGAGGCGTTCGTTGATCTGCTCTCTTCTCCTTTCATCCAAGGAGAGACGGTGTGCCACCTCTGCCAATGCGGATGTACAGGAACTGCACAGGGCGCATATATCCAGAC
>JAUWPC010000373.1 GCA_030611815.1 Desulfobacteraceae bacterium | reverse complement strand
ACTTTTTATCCCTAACCCGTGAACGGGGACTCTTTTTTGAACGAACTCTCTCCCTCGATGGCCCGGGACCCCTGGTGATGTCCGTGGCCTGGACCTCAATTTCATCTCCTGAATCGAGCACCACTGTCAGGGTTTCTTTTAGTATATTCTGACGGATGATCTTCCCTTCTCCCGCTTTTGTCATAACCATCCTGCCGATCTTGGGGAGCTTTTTCTTAATCTTGGCATAATACTCATATTCGTAGGTGAGGCAACACATGAGCCTGCCGCACATCCCGGATATCTTGTTAGGATTGAGGGAGATGTTTTGTTTTTTGGCCATCTTTATGGTTACCGGGTCAAAACCGTTCAGAAAGGCAGAACAACATAAGGGACGTCCACAGGTCCCTAACCCACCTACCATCTTTGCCTGGTGGCGGACCCCGATCTGTCTCATCTCAATCCTGGTCCTGAATTTACCTACCAGGTCCTTTACTAATTGCCTGAAATCCACCCTTCCGTCTGCGGTAAAATAGACAATAACTTTGCTCCCGTCAAAGCGCCTTTCTACCGAGACAAGACGCATGGGCAGAGATCGTTCCTTCACTTTTAGGTGACAATATTCATATACCTCCCCTTCTAAGTTGCAACCTTTTTCATACCTATCGATCTCTTCTTTGGTAGCGAGACGAAAGATTGTTTTAAGTTTCCGATTTGGGCCGCTCTCAGTCCTGTTTCGAGGTTTTGTGCAAACGGAGCCGATAGCAGGTCCGTTCTCGGTTACCACCATTACCTTGTCCCCTTCTTTAAGAACAAAGTGACCCGAGGCAAAGTCATACACCTTTCCACGGTCCCTGAATTGAATGCTAACTATTTTACTCATCTTAAGCAACCTTCACAAAAGGCAACAAAATATAAATGTTTCAGAGAAATACTTCTGATCGAACAACCCCATCCGCAGATTTACGCAGATTACCTACATGCCACACCCAACCATACATTCATCCAATTTTTCAATCCCTCAATCCCAGCATCCCAGCATTCCTCAATCCTCAATCATCAATCATCAATCGACAATCCCTGAAAGTCTCTGGAGTCTAAGGACCGCATGCTCCATTACCAGTGCAGCATTGCGCATCCTGCGCAGATCCTTCATGGCCTGATTCACCACAAAAAGACTCTCTATCAGATTCGCTCTCCTAAAGTTTCCAGCGAGGTTTTTAAATTTATCTGAAAAATCCACATTAATAATCAGGTGTGCAGATCCTCCAACTTTCACTAACAGAAGATCCCTGTACCAGCACCCCCAGACGGCGAGCATTTCCAACAGGCCAGGTTCCTCGGCGTCAAAACTACCTATCCCTCCCCGCTTATTTCTGGTTGCCGATTCAAAGGCCATTTCCAGTGCATCTCCCTTTGAAAACTGAGGTAATTTCAGGAGTACTGAGAGCCACTCCTCCCTCATTTTTAAAAAACCGTCCTCGCACATCCTGAGGGCGCTTCCTAAACTCCCCGAAGATCCCTTTGCTGCGATTATCGCTCTTTGCCTATCTATATCCTTTTCCTTGACAAGCCAATCAGTCATCGCCTGAACGGGCAGAGGCTGAAAAGGGATCCTTTGGCACCGGGATACGATCGTGGGTAACAAATCGAGCGGCTCTCGCGCATTAAGGATCAGGATATTGCCGGGAGGAGGTTCTTCCAATGTTTTCAGAAAGGAATTGGCTGCCTCACCGGTCATTGCCTCGGCCTGCTGAAGCACGCACACCCTGTGCTTAGCTGACACCGGGGCAAAGCTGAGTCTACGGTTTAACTCTCGAATCTGCTCAATTTTTATATTTTGACCATCCGGCTTGATGTGTATGAAATCCGGAAAGTTCCCTCCCAATAACTGATGACAGGGGGGACACTGGCCGCAACCATCAAAATCTGTTGGCTCATGGCAATTCAGGGCCATTGTCAAGGCCTTAGCCATGCTTGTTTTCCCTATCCCTGGAATCCCTGTAAAAAGATAGGCATGGGGAATCCTTTCCTCAGACATTACACGTTTCAAAAACCGCTTGGCCTTTTCCTGGCCTATTATCTCTGAAAAAAGCATAGATTAATGTAAGTGCCTAAAGTTTGAAGTGCCTAAAGTGAGCTAAAGTTATGGAGCTATCAACACATTTCTGGTTCTAAATCTCAAGAGAACTCAACTGGCTATGGTTTTTGAATAAGACAGATACGTCTCTATTTAAACTCGACCGCCAAAGGCGTACCATAACTTTAGGCACTTTAAACTTTAGGCACTTTCCTTTCCTAAATAAGGTCGAATATGCGAGAACATTCTCTCTTCTAACTCATTCTCCCCAAGGGTGCCATCTACCACCACGAATCTCGCAGGTTCATTTTTTGCGATAGAGAGATACCCTTCCCGCACAGCCGCGTGAAAATCCATCTCTTCCTTTTCAAACCGGTCCTGACCACCCTGTTGCATGATTTTGTTTCGTTTCAGGGCCCGTTCCAGCCCTACCTCTACGGGGCAATCAATCAGGAATGTAATGTCTGGTCGGATGCCAAGAGAGGCCTTTTCATTCAGCAATTTGATAAGCTCACGGTCCTGCCCCCGGGCATAACCCTGGTAGGCAGTCGTTGCATCAAAAAAACGGTCACACACAACCCATTTTTTCCTGACAAGGGCCGGTTTGATTACCATTTCCATGTGCAACGCCCTGTCCGCCTCATAGAGCAAGAGTTCCGATAAAGGAGAGAGGTCCTGATTCTTAGAGTCCAGAAGAATACGCCGGATCTCCTTCCCGATCAAAGTACCCCCCGGCTCTAAGGTAAGGATGGATGGAACGCCTGCCCCCTCAAGTCGATCCACAAGCCGCCTGGCCTGGGTGGACTTCCCGCACCCCTCTATCCCTTCAAGCGTTACAAACAATCGTTCTCCTTTGCTACCAATCGACCATTGGCCCTCACATGGCTTCGAACTATATAGTGCCTGAACGAAATAACTTCCCTATTTCATAATCTTAATCATAATCGTAATCTTACTCAAAACGATTATGATTAAGATTAAGAATCCAAAAACAAATTTTAAATGTGGCAGTTATTTCGTCCTAATTTGTGTGAGTTTTTATCCCGCCCTGCGGGACCGAAATCGT
>JAUWPC010000121.1 GCA_030611815.1 Desulfobacteraceae bacterium | reverse complement strand
GGGAGGTAAGATAACCATTGATACCCGGACCGGGGAGTATGTCACTCGGGTCAAAGACTAATTCCTGCCAGGATGAGCAGATGAGATTGGCCGGCCGGAAACGGAATCTTTGGCTGCGCGCCCGGATGATTCAGTCGATCCGGGCGTTTTTTATTGAACGGGAGTATTTGGAGGTAGAAACCCCCCAACTCATCTCCGCCCTGGCACCGGAGGTCCACATCGAGGCGATACGCGCTGGCGGCCGCTACCTCCAAACCTCCCCCGAACTTTGCATGAAGCGGTTGTTAGCCTCCGGCTTCCCCAAAATATTTCAGATCAGCAGATGTTTTCGAGAGGGCGAACGGGGAGACCTCCACCTCCCAGAATTTTCCCTTCTTGAATGGTACAGGACCGGCATAGACTACAAGGCCCTTATGAATGAGTGCGAGGCCCTGATCCTATTTTTGTCACGACGCCTGGGTAGGGGGGGAACGATCGAGTACCGGGGCCGGGAAATCGACGTCAAGAGGCCATGGGAGCGGGTCTCGGTTGAAGCGGCCTTTGATCGATACGCCTCCATCTCCCTGGAGAGGGCCCTTGAAGAGGGGTGCTTTGACCAGGTTATGGTAGAGGAAATCGAACCGAACCTGGGCATGATCAGGCCGACCTTCCTGTATGATTATCCCGCCGCCATGGGAGCATTGGCGAGACGGCAACCTGGTAATAGGGCACTGGCGGAGAGATTTGAGATTTATATTGCCGGCCTGGAATTGGCCAACGGGTTTTCCGAGTTAAATGATCCTGTTGAGCAGAGGGCCAGGTTTGAAAGGGAGCTGCAGATAAGAGATGCTGAGGGAAAGGAGACCTATCCGATGCCGGAGAGGTTTTTAAGGTCTCTTGAACATATGCCCGATGCCGCGGGCATCGCCCTCGGCGTGGATAGATTGGCCATGCTCCTTAGCGGTGCGCTGAAGATTGACGAGGTGGTCCCGTTTACACCGGAAGAGGTGTAGGATCGCTTGCGCAAGAGTGAGCTAAAGTGAACTAAAGTTTGAAGTGCCTAAAGTTAAGGAAATCTGTCCAGTTTAAAGACCGGCTCTGCTGTTGACCGAGTGCTAAATTTTAAATCTCCGAAGTTATTGGAAAAAGAAATACCCACCAGACGTCAACATCCAGTTTGGCCAAAACAAGCATCTCTTTATCAAGACTGAATCGCCGAAGGCGTACCACAACTTTAGGCACTTCAAACTTTAAACTCCAAACTCCTATGGAGTTCACTGCATAAACGGCCTCCCTTTTTCGAAGAAAATAATCTGTAAGTCACTAATGGTTCGAGTCGGTTCGTTACCGAAATGATTCTATAATAGGCAGGAGTTTCTGTTCCAACACCTCATAGGAGAAGTATTTTTCTCCCAACTCATAATTTTTATCAGCCGTTGTTCTCACATTCTCCGGCTCAAGGAATTGCATGACGCGATCACCAATCGTCTTGGTTACGAAGCCTTCAAAAGGGATCACATCAAAGCCATAGGGCTCAATGTCCTCGACAAAAATGGAATAGCGGTTTACTACGATCGGTCTCTTAAAGTAGATGGACTCTACAAAGGCATTACCGAATCCTTCGTAGCCGGAAGGATAAGTCACCAGATCGGCACTCTGATAGACATCATCAATGGTGTATTTTTTATCACTGTTGGCCTTAAAACATCGGGATGATCCAACTTTATCGCCCATGTATATCATACCCACGCCAAGACGATGGGCATATTCCAGGACCCTCTTTGCATACAGGTCCCCTTCATCTCCAGCTTCGTGGGAAACAACCAGTCGAGGATTAGATAGACCCAAAAGGCTTACCAGTTCAACAGCCCGTTCGATCCATTTGCGGGGGACTACCCTGGTAGGCTGAAGCACAAAGAGATCATCTTTTTCGAATCCCAGTTCATTCCGGAGTGAGGTGCTGTTGGGTGAGTCCGGAGCCGGGTTGGCAAAATCAAAGACGTTAGGGATTATGACATTACTAATACCTCTCCGGTAGCTCAACTGCCTGGAGGCCTCAGAGTTAATCACCACGTGGCGGAGTGATTCGATGGTTGGGGGAAAAGCGTACTGGAGGTAGTCCTGGACCGCGTTGATCAGAAAGCGCTTTCGCTCCCAGCTAAAATCATGGTGGTGGGCAATAGCCGGTATACCCGTTTCACCCATGAATTCCGTTATAGCCATTCCCAAAGGGATGTTCATAGGAATAGCTAAGGCATTTTCTGGGATTATAAGGTCAATATCAAAATTGCCGCAAAACTCATATAATCTTGACTTGAGGAAATCTTTTAGTTCATGAATACGCTTGGACAGGGAACTCTTGCGGGTGGATGTTCCAAAACATGCATCATGGATTTCCAGGATCTCCGGTTCATTAAAATGGGCCTTCGGTTCCAATAAAGATCGATCCGGGGGGGTGTCCAGTTCCCCTGCAAAAAAATAGCATTCATACCTGTTCCGGTCCAGAACCTGATACCACTTATAAGTTTCAAGCGACACACCGTCTGTACCAGCTATTCGTGTTGATACAAATCCGATCCGTTTCATTGCAAATCCCCTTTTTAATAGACGTTTTCTTGAAAAATGATAATTTCAGAACCGCTATTAAAAACTATACCACGGAATCCCTAACATGTATAGCGGAGAACGGAAACAAGGCCGAGGCGTATCCTTTGATCTGTGAAGGCTGGTCAGGAGGGACTATTTGATTTGGAAAGCGGCGAAAATGGGTTTGGTTGTATGTCAGGGGGGCGGAGATAGAGAGGGTTGAGGAGATATGGATCATCAAGATCGCCCAAAAGGAATTTTTTGAGGGCCAATGATCCTATTGAAGATGCCCTTAGATTCCACAAGCAGGCCGGAGCTAAGAGGGCGAGGGAGCCAAGTAGTTTATTTATAGCCGGTCCCTGGTTCGCATAATTATTTCCAATGAAGAGGGTCGGTTTCTGGAACAGGGAAGGAAAGTCCTCAAATTTCAGGCTGGTATCATCCCCTGATCTTATTAGCTCCCCGTTATCGTTCCATGTGAATTGAGCGGTAAAGGCCTCTCCTTTCCTGGAAGTGAGAACAGGGGCCACGGGTAAGTCTGCATATGGGATTTGGCTCGCCATGGCTTCGAGGCTTGATATACCGACAACAGGGACCTGAAGGGCATGGCACAACCCTTTGGCTAAGGAAATCCCTACCCTCAGGCCTGTAAAACTCCCCGGGCCTGTTGCAACCGAAATGCACTTTACGTCCCTGATCTCGGATTTTGAGGAGTTGAGCATGAAATCGAGGGCCGGCATAAGGCTTCCGAAATGCCCTTTCCCTCCAGGCATCAGGTATTCTGTCAAGAGAGTTCCATCCTCAGCCAGAAGTGCAAGCGAAAATTGCAGGGTGGACGTGTTTATGGCTAAGATCATATGCGGTTACGGGTTGCAGGTTATTGCCAATCAACAATCATCAATCAACAATCATCAATCATTCAATGAGCCTTTTTATATCATTATAGACCACGAAAACCATCAGGAGGACAAGGAGGAATATACCTGCTTTCTGTAGAAATTCACGTTTCTTGATATTGAGAGGTCTCCCCATAACAAGCTCTATCAGGAGTAAGACAATGAAACCACCATCAAGGATCGGCACGGGCAGAAGGTTCAGGATGCCCAGATTTATACTTATAACCGCCATGAAAGGGATAAGATAGGCCCAGCTTTCCTGAGCCAGTTGGCCGGTCATCTGGCCGATAAGGATAGGGCCGCCAACAGTCTCAATCGGAATGACCCTCTGGATAAGCTTCACAACTGTCAGGCAGGTCAGTTCTATTATTTCCCAGGTCTTTCGGAACCCTTCTTTGATGGCCCCCAGCGGCCCAAGATACACTTTCTCAAATTTACCGGCAGAGACAATCCCGATAAGGGGCGATTTTATCTCTTCGCCAAAGATATTCTTGGTCACAGAGATTTCCGGAACCACCGTGAGCGTAACATATGCATCCCCTCTTTTTACCGTGGTATCAACGGGTTGTCCTGTATTTCCCTGTATGACTTCTTTAATCTGAGTCCAGTTTTCTGTTTTTTTACCCCCCACGGACACGATGATGTCACCTTTCAGAAAACCTGCCCTACTGGCTGGCGAACCTTCTCTTACCTGCCCGATTTCCGGGGTCATGACATGGACCCCTGCCACAATATAAAAACTGCAGAAGATGAGCAGGGCCAGAAGAAGGTTAAATATGGGTCCTGCAGCAACAATGGCAATCCGCTTGCCCGCATGCTTGTTATTGAAGGATTTTTCTTCATCTTCAGGGGAGAGGGGCTCCCCCTCTTCATCGGCGTTTTCTCCCAACATCTTTACGTAGCCCCCTAACGGGAGGGCGGAAATGAGATACTCTGTTTCTCCCACCTTTTTACCCACCAGTTTCGGACCAAAACCCAATGAGAACTTCAGGACCTTTACACCAAAATATTTGGCAGCGAGAAAATGACCTAACTCATGGAAGAATATCAAGACTCCAAGAACAACAAGAAAGGGGAGTATATAGTAAAGAAAAAAATGTATAGATTGATCTAATTGCATGGTAGTTCTCCATACTTCAACTAATCAACTAATGCCTGAACGAAATGACTTCTCTATTTCATAATCGTAATCGTAATCGTAATCTTACTCAAAAACGATTATGATTAAGAGTAAGATTAAGAGTATGAATCCAAAAACAACTAATCAACCACTCAACTATTCAGCCACCCCCTGGCCGTCTCCCTTGCCCACCTGTCTGCTTCCATGACCGCTTCAATGGTTTCAGCAGGAGAATGGGTATGGGCGTCCATGGTTTTCTCTATGAGATCAGGGATTTCTAAGAAACCGATCGTCCCCTTCAGGAAGGCGTCGACGGCTATTTCGTTGGCCCCGTTGAGAACGGCAGGCATGCTTCCACCCTTTGTCGCTGCTTTGAGGGCCAGATCCAGACACCTGAATCGATTCATGTCCGGCTTTTCAAAGCTTAGGGTTCCAACCTTTTCGAGGTCTAAGGGAGTTAGGTCATTACTCATGTGTCGCGGATAGGAGAGGGCATAGGCGATTGGAACGGTCATGTCAGGAACCCCCATCTGACCTATAATAGATCCGTCTTTATATTCTACCATGGAATGTAAAATACTTTGGGGATGTATCAGGATATCTATCTGATCCATTTCCAAATCAAACAACCATTTGGCTTCGATGACCTCGAGTCCCTTATTCATCATGGTGGCCGAATCTATGGTGATCTTAGGACCCATACTCCAGTTGGGGTGTCTGAGCGCCTGGGCAGCGGTTACCTCACGCATCTCATCGAGGGACAGGTCCCTGAAAGGTCCTCCTGAAGCAGTCAGAATCACCCGTTTTAGGTCCTCCTTCATGTGGCCCTTAAGAGATTGGAGAATGGCGCTGTGTTCACTATCAATCGGCAGGATAGAAACACTTCTTTTTTTTGCTTCGGCCATTATAAGCGGACCCGCCATGACCATGGTTTCCTTATTGGCCAAGGCGATATCCTTTCCGGCCTTAATGGCTTCATAAGTGGGTATCAGGCCTGCTGCGCCGGTCATGGCTGAAACAACGGTATCCACGCTCTCCAACGTCGCCAGACGTACAAAACCCTCGACGCCAAAGAAAACCTCGGGAGCGTTGCCTGCGGGTAGGCGGGTTTTCAACTCGGTTGCTAAGGATTCTTCCATGACGGCGACGGCCGCAGGTCTAAAGGTCTCTATCTGGTGTAAAAGAAGATCCTTGTTTGTGCCGACAGAAAGGCCTATAATTTTGTACTTTTCAGGATTGGAACTAACTATCTTGAGGGCACTGACTCCTATTGACCCTGTAGAGCCTAATATGGTTATATTTTTCATTTTTTCGTATTTTGCGCTTTTCGTGTCTATATAAATATTGATGGTCTCGTAAGTGTCGAAAATTGCAAGGTTTGAAGCAATGCCACTATTTATAACTGTTGAAAATAATTCGCAATTCCTAAATTCCTAAATTCCTAAATCCATGTAAAAAGGACTTTTTACATGGGCGTCAATATTACACCGTATAAAAGAAAAGATAAACAAAAAGAACGGGGATGGCAAAGAGAAGGCCGTCGATCCTGTCAAGGATGCCCCCATGCCCGGGAAGAATATGCCCAGAATCTTTTACGCCGTGGTTCCGCTTTAACATTGATTGAGATAGGTCGCCTATCTGGCCTGCTGCGGACAGCGCTATCACAAGAATCACAATGCTTAGGTCTAAAGGATGGAGTGCGATTAAGCGGAGAAATATGGATGCGGCAATCACACTGACAATGACTCCTCCAATGGCGCCTTCCCAGGTTTTTTTGGGGCTGACAGCCTCATAAAGCTTGTGTTTTCCAAGAAGTTTTCCGAAATAAAAAGCGCCGGTGTCGCTTGCAAAGATCACGGCGAGGAGAAACAATATCCATCCCGGTCCCCCTGGGCGTAAGTCAATAAGTACGAGAAGCGCAAGCGGCAGTGTCACGTAAATGGGGCCAAGGACCGCCTTGCCAAGCTCTTCCGTCGATCCCCGCTTGGATGAAGAATGAGCCAGCATGAATGAGGTCATGGGGATGAGGGCCCACAGCAGAATGATGACCGGAACTAACAAAATCTGCCTTATATACAGGACAGCAAACAGCAGAAACGTCAAAAAATAGGTGGTCCAAGAGACGAAGCGAGGCAGGCGGGCTGCAGTTATGCCATAGAATTCCATGAGACCTGCCAAAGAAGCCGCACAAAGCACAGAATAGAACAGCCACCTTGGTCCAAAGCCTACAAGAAAGATCAATATCGGTATGGCGATTATGGCTGTGAGCCATCGTTTCAGATGCATATTCATCAGCCCCTTGCCCCAAACCTCCTATCCCTCATCTGATAATCCTTGAGGGCCTTTACGTATTCATTTTCCCCAAAATCGGGCCACAGGGTCGGTGTGACATAAATCTCACTGTATGAGATCTGCCAGAGAAGGAAGTTGCTGATACGGTATTCCCCGCTGGTTCTTATTAGCAGATCAGGGTCGGGCATCCCTGATGTATAGAGGGAGTTTGAGACAAGTTTTTCGGTTATATCGCTGGTAGAAATTTTGTTTTCTTGTATTTGACTAACAATCTTTAGGATTGCATCCAAGATTTCCTGTCTACCTCCATAGCTGAGGGCCAATGTCAGTGTCATATCACTGTTCGAAGAGGTCTTCTCGATAGTGTCCTGAAGGATTTGTCTGGTACTTTTTGGAAGTCTTGCGGTCCTGCCAATTGTTTTTAGTTGTATCCCATTTTCCTGCATCTCCTTCAGCTCGTTTTTCAAGAATCGATTCAGCAGCTTCATAAGCGCCTGGACTTCAAGAGCAGGTCTTTTCCAGTTTTCTTCGGAAAAGGCATAGAGTGTAAGCCATCGAATACCGATTTCGCGGCTGAAGGTCACAATTTCTCTGACAGTATCGGCCCCCCTTTGATGTCCTCGGATGCGGTTGAGGCCTTGCCTTTTTGCCCACCTTCCGTTGCCGTCCATGATGATGGCCACGTGCTCAGGTAGTTGTTTGGAGTTAATATGGGTCATCTAATTAGAATGCTGCTTTGAAGAATTTGTAAATAATAGCGGGATAATGGGGCGGAAGATTAAAATTCTATGATCTCCTTTTCTTTCTGGGCGGTTATCTCATCGATTTTCTTAATAAATTCATCTGTTATTTTTTGAACTTCGTCCTGTGATCTGTAAAGATCATCTTCTGAGATCTCTTTTTCGGTCTTCAGCTCCTTGAACATTTCATTGGCTTCTCGTCTTAGATTGCGGATCGATATTTTGCTTTCTTCGGCCATTTTTTTTGCTAATTTTGCTAACTCCTTTCTCCTTTCCTCTGTTAACGGAGGGATTGAGATCCTGATGATTTTACCATCATTTATGGGGGTCAGGCCCAATTCAGATTTGAGAATCCCTTTTTCAATATCACCGATAATGGATTGGTCCCAGGGTTGAATGGTGATGAGGCGACTCTCCGGGACAGACATAGAGGCGACCTGTTCAAGAGGCATTTGGGTGTCATAACATTCTACCTTGATCCCCTCTACAAGGGCAGTGGAGGCCCGCCCCGTCCGGATTCTCTTAAATTCCTTTTCAAGGGCCCCGGCAGATTTGGTCATTTTCTGGCGCAGTTCTGAAAGAATCTCATCCTTCATTCTATTTCTCCTAACTGAAACCTGACAAATCGCCTGACTACAATATTCTCGCCTGTCTTTGCTATCAATTCATTCAACAGATTCTGGATTGTGATGTCAGAATTTTTTACAAAAGGCTGTTCCAAGAGACATTCTTCAGAAAAGAACTTCTTGAGTTTTCCTTCCACGATTTTTTCAATTATCTTTTCAGGTTTTCCTGATGCTTTGGCCTGCGATGCATAGATCTCTTTCTCTTTTTCTAAGACATCTTCCGGCACTCTTTCTCGATCGATGGCCACCGGGTTTGTTGCTGCAACCTGTATTGCAATGTTTTTTACAAAACTCGTGAAATCCTCGGTCTTACCGGTGAAGTCTGTTTCGCAGTTTACCTCAACCAGAACTCCAATTTTTCCTCCCGCGTGAATATAAGACTGCACCTGACCCTGGGAGGTTGCGCGGCCGCCACGCTTCTTGGCTGTTGCGATCCCCTTTTTCCTTAGATGATCAATAGCCTTGCTGATGTCTCCGTCGCATTCCAGGAGCGCTGCCTTGCAGTCCATTATTCCAACGCCGGTCTTTTCTCTCAGCTCTTTAATTATTGAAGTCGATATTGTCAATTTTACCCCCATTGGATTGTCGATTTATGATTGTTGATTGATGATTGGCTCCCCTGAAATGGAGAGATCCTTTCTATCTTTGTCACGATCAGTTCTATGCCCTAATTTTTATAATAACCCCAATGTTTCCTTTTTCTATATGAAAAAAATTCAAATTATTATCAAATAACTCGGTAGTTTCCAATAAGCTCATTAGATCCAGGTGAACAGGATTGGGTATTTGGTTATCTCGGTAATGGATCCTTTTCAATCGACAATCAACAATCATCAATCATCAATTGTAGGTCCCTGCTCGTCTTTTTCTTCCCTCGCCTCTAATTTTTCTGTTTTTGGAAGGATAATGATCTCAGGCCCCCCTTCCTCACCTTCAATCGATTCAGATACTTCAACTGCCTCGGCCGCAGCAGCCTCCTGTTCTTTTCTTAACGCGTCTTCTTCCCTTAATCGCTGCTCTGCTAAGGCGTGCCCTTCGATGGCGGCATCCGCGACTTTGGAGCATATCAGTCTTATCGCTCGAATGGCATCGTCATTTCCTGGTATGATGAAATCTATGTCATCTGGATCGCAGTTCGAGTCGGCAATGGCAATCACAGGAATGCCGAGCTTTCTGGCCTCTCGTACTGCTATTTTTTCCCTCTTGGGGTCTACTACGAAGACTGCCCCCGGCAGTTCATCCATATTTTTGATCCCCCCGAGGTTCCTTTCTAATTTAAACAGCTCTTTATCCATCTTTAGGATTTCTTTTTTGGTGTAGCGATTGATGGA
>JAUWPC010000333.1 GCA_030611815.1 Desulfobacteraceae bacterium | reverse complement strand
GGTCTAATGGGGAAGAAAAAAGGGTGGTTTTTTTCGGCCGCCGGAGGGGTAACTCCAGTCGCCCTACGGGCTTCTTCCGTTACCCCTCCGGCAAGCACTCGTTCTTGGGCAGTGCATCTAAAAAAAGAGGAAAAATGGTCTTGACAAACCCGTCCACCTTAGATGCCGATGTAACTCAAGGCAAATTGTTTAACTAAATAAGTACCATGCACCTTCCAGGTGCAATAATTCAAGCCACCACTTTTAGTGGTGGTCATTGACTCCGAAAGTTGTTTTTGTGTCATATTTTCTTTATGTCTTGATCCAGCAAGGCAAACTCCAGGCATTTCATCGTCGGCATATTCCGGAAATAGATCACGCCAGGGAACTTATTTACAAAGCCGAACGCTTTTAAAGCCTTTGTAGCCTTTGTAGGGAGCTTTTTCGTATGTTCCAACATAAGTCGTATTTCTTTTTTGTGCCTCCCACAACGGCTTAAGTAAAAGTTATAACGCAAAGGACGAACCGAACCAAGCGTTAGATCGGTCAGGCGAGAGGGTTTCTCCACTTTAGCTTGGGGAAACGAGCGAAATCAGAATCGGTAGAGGCCAACTCGCAGCCATGTTCAATGGCAAGAGCTGCCAAATGTGCGTCTGTCACCAGATTGGCGACAGCGTGACCATCCGTGAGCGCTTGCTTAAAAACAGTCCAGTGTCGCTCGGTCGGCCGAACGACTCTCGTGCAGGGCTGATCCAACCAGCTCTGTACACGAGCAAGTGCTTGTTCGAGAGAGAGCGGGTGCTCGAAGACCCTTGGATTAGTCCCTATACGAATAAATGCGGACAGAACTGTCCAGCACAGGCAGACAACCCCAGTTCCGGATAGCTGGCCATCCCACCATGCATGCGCTTGCTGGTGACGGGACTGAAGAGAGTCCTCCGCGTACAATAGAATATTGGCATCAACGAGAATCAACGGGAATCCTCGCCTTCAATCTGAGCCAGCAGTTCCTGGATATTATCTATATTGCGGCCGTGCCGGAGGCCCATTTTGTGAGGTTTCGTTTTGTAGCGACGCTGCTTTGCTGGTTGTTCCACCTGGTCCAGGCCAGCACGAAGAGCTTCGTTGACAATCGTCTTAAATGGTGTACTCAATTTGGCTGCAACTGCCCGCGCCCGCTCCATCACATCATCATCTATTGATAGTGTCGTTCTCATATTGTTATTTTAACATCTTTTGAAATGATGTCAAGACATCATTTCATGTTTTGAGGCGGTAAGCTCACCGACACAAAGGGTGGAGGAAGCAATAGCGACAGGAACCCAATTGAGGTATAGCGGCCAATAGTGAACAGTGAACCTGACAACCTGAGTAGCGCCTTTCCAATTTTCATTGCCAACTTTGTTATTGACTGTTATCCGTTTTCTCTGTTATTTTCTACTGGTTTTGGTTACAGAGAGTGTCGCCTGTCAGGAGATCGGTATTGATCGTAAAGGTAATAAGCAGCGCCGTCATCGGAGTAAACTCCCATCCGGTCGATGTGGAGGTGGATATATCCTTTGGTCTTCCCCAGTTTTCGACGGTTGGGCTGCCGGATGTCGCTGTTAGAGAGAGCAAGGACAGGATAAAAGCGGCCATAAAAAATTCGGGTTACAACTTCCCGCAAGACAGGGTTACCGTCAATCTTGCCCCTGCCGATATCAAAAAAGAGGGGACAAGCTTTGACCTGCCGATAGCTGTGGGTATCCTGGCGGCAGAGGGAATTATCGAGACCAAATCCCTTCAAGACTACGTGATAATAGGGGAAGTGTCGCTGGATGGGCGCATCAAGGGTGTCCATGGAGCCCTTTCCTCCGCATTTCAGGCAAAGGAGATGGGGATAAAGGGCATAGTCCTGCCGAGAGAAAATGCGGCTGAGGCAGCCATGGTGGAAATGATCGAGGTCATTGCCGTCGACTATCTTCCCGATGTCGTCGAATTTTTTGGCGGTAGAAAAATTATTGAGCCGACAAGGGTTGACATATCTGAAGTATTCAACAGGAGTCGCAATTACCTCCTTGATTTCAGCGAGATACATGGACAGAATCAGGCCAAAAGGGCACTGGAGGTTGCCGCGGCAGGAGAGCACAATATTATCATGGTAGGGGCTCCCGGTTCAGGAAAGACAATGCTGGCACAGCGGCTTCCATCCATACTCCCCGACCTTTCCCTCGAGGAGGCAGTTGAGACGACAAAGATATTTTCCGTTGCAGGCCTGTTGCCTGAGAAAGAGGCGATACTGGTAACGAGACCATTTCGAGCCCCCCATCATACAATTTCCGATGCAGGAATGGTAGGGGGAGGGCACATTCCGAAACCGGGCGCCATCAGCCTTGCCCATAACGGTGTTCTCTTTCTCGATGAGCTTCCCGAGTTCAAAAAAAATGTCCTCGAGGCATTAAGACAACCTCTGGAGGATGGATACGTTACCATTGCGAGGTCTTCCATCACTGCGACATATCCCGCCAGGTTTATGCTGGTGGCGGCGATGAACCCATGCCCCTGCGGTTACTATACCGATCCAAACAGGGAATGCAGGTGCAGCCCTCAACAGATACGTCAATATCAGGCCAGAATATCGGGGCCTCTCCTCGACAGAATCGACATACATATAGACGTTCCATCCGTAAGATACAGGGATCTGGCGGCCGAATCCGATGGAGAGTCATCCCTGTCGGTGCGTCAGAGGATTCAGAGGGCAAGAGATATTCAGATAAAGAGGTTCGGTATGTGCAATGCCCGAATGTCCAACAGGCAGATCAAGGAATTTTGCCCTCTCGACAAGGGTTCAGAACGGTTGATTGAAATGGCGGTGGACAAACTGGGGCTCAGCGCCCGCGCCTATACGAGGATTTTGAAGGTTGCAAGGACAATCGCGGACCTCGAAGAGGAGGAAAACATTCTCTCTCACCATATCTCAGAGGCTATCCAGTACAGGAGTCTTGACAGGAGAATAATTTGATCTTTGAACAGGATAAGGAGATGTAAAGTATCTGCTCAGGTTCACCGTTCCGGAGTTCGCGGTTCAAGGTTAGAGAGCGATGGGAATTGAACATGTTGAAGATGATGTCTGATGGAAGGAAAATGAATATGGAAATTACAATTGGAAAGGTTGCCCCTGAAAAAATGAAGGCCAGGCCTGCTGATGAATCCAGTCTGGGATTCGGGAAGATATTTACCGATCATTTTTTTACCATGAAATATCACAGTGAAAAAGGGTGGCATGATGCCGCCATAGGTCCTTACAAAAATCTTTCTCTTGATCCGGCAGTAATGTGCCTCCATTACGGGCAGGAAATCTTTGAAGGAATGAAGGCTTATCGTGGGAAGAATGATTCAATTTATCTATTCAGGCCGGAGGACAATCTCAAACGCATGAATGTTTCCGCAGAGAGGCTCTGCATGCCCGATGTGGATATTGATTTTGTCATGGAGGCCTTAAAAAAACTGGTCATGATAGAGAAAGATTGGATACCTCACGGCAGCGGAACGTCGCTTTACATAAGGCCGACAATGATAGCAACTGAGCCGGCCCTCGGCGTGCATCCATCCAGTCACTATCTCTTTTATTTTATCCGCGGGCCGGTGGGCGCGTACTATCCACAGGGCTTTGCCCCAACCAGGATATATGTCAGCGATGAATATGTTCGCGCGGTGCGTGGGGGGGT
>JAUWPC010000183.1 GCA_030611815.1 Desulfobacteraceae bacterium | reverse complement strand
GATTTTACTTCTATCATGATCATTCTTTTGCAAAAAAACCTTTATTGTCTCATAGGCCGCGTTGACTTCCTGCAGTTTTTTTTCTGCTTTCTGCTTCAGGCGCGGGTTATTGCAAAAGCGATCCGGATGCCAGACATTGACAATATCTTTATAAGCCTGCCTTGCTTCAGCTTCAGTTGCAGCATGATGTAACTCAAGTATTTCAAACGATCGTCGAATATCCATCAGCCCCAGAGTCCTGCTTCTCTAATAAAATTACTTGTTGCCATCGCAGCCATGGAAGTGAAAATAGCACAACCTGATCTTCAGGTCAACTCGATCGTCCTTTAACCCCACTCTCATTTACGTTTCTTTAACTTGACATGCAATCACAATTTTTCTACACTCACTCATCGGAAAAGCGTTTTTCATCATTTATAAGGCGTGTTCGGTTTTCTGTAAACGGTAATTAACCATTATTCAGAAGAAGGAGGTAAAAAAATGAGCATCAAGCGAATCATGAAGTGTGGTGTGTTGGGCATCTTGGCTCTCTCTTTTTGGGCAGCGCCAATCATGGCTGCTGATCCGATTAAGATCGGTATCTTGCAGGGATTGAGTGGCCCCTATGAGATATACGGAAAGGCTGAAGTTACTGGCTTTAAGATGGGTCTGGAATTTTTTACCAACGGAACCAATAAGATCATAGGAAGGGATGTGGAGCTAATCATTGAGGACACACAGCTCAAGGCTGCAAGGGCCAAAATGCTCCTCACCAAGCTGTACGGCGATGACAAGGTGGATCTGGCCGTAGGGCCAACGAGTAGCGGAGTGGCCCTGGCTATTCTTCCGGTAGCCAGGGATTTCAAGAAGATCCTTATTGTAGAGCCCGCGGTAGCCGATGCGATTACAGGGGCGCATTGGAATCGCTATATCTTTCGCACTGGCCGGAATTCAAGTCAGGACGCCATTTCCAATGCGGTGGCCGTAGCCAAACCGGGGGTCAGCATTGCCTGCATCGGGCAGGACTATGCCTTTGGCAAGGATGGAATCGCCGCCTATAAGAGGGCCGCTGAAAAACTTGGAGCAAAGGTTGTCCATGAGGAGTACTGCGATCCCAAAGGAACCGATTTTACTGCCCCGATCCAGCGGATCATCGAGGCCATGAAAGACAAGCCCAAGCCAAAGTATGTCTGGGTTATCTGGGCAGGAAAGGGGGGGCCGATTCCCCAGTTGATATCGGCCAAGCTTGATAAATACGGCATTGAGATCGCCAGCGGAGGCAATGTCCTTGCTGCTCTCAAGATGATGAAACCGCTGAAGGGGATGGAGGGTTCCATTTACTATTATTACGAGAACCCTGATAATTCAGTGAATGACTGGTTGGTAAAAGAGCATTATAAACGTTTTAATGAACCACCGGATTTCTTTACCTGCGGTGGTTTTGCTGCGGCCGGCGCAGTAGTGACTGCCATCAAAAAGGCCGGAAGCACGGACACCGAGAAGCTTATCTCCGCCATGGAGGGAATGGAGTTTATGACACCTAAGGGAAAGATGAAGTTCCGGAAGGAGGACCATCAGGCCCTTCAGTCCATGTACGCATTTAAGCTCGACGTGAAGCCTGACGTTGCATGGGCCATTCCCGTGCTTGTCAAAGAGTTGTCAATGGAAGAAACGGCTCCACCCATCATGAACAAGAAATAAAGTAGCCATCGTTACCGCAGACCCACTCAGACGATCAGTCTGAGTGGGTCTGCGTTTGAAGGAATTATTCCAACTACTATTCTGGGGCAGATTTTATAAGCTCCCACCTTCCAACCATGACTAAAAAACATCCATTTCCCGCCATAGAGACCAAAGATCTAACCATCCGTTTCGGGGGACACGTGGCCGTAGATCATGTGAACCTCCGGATCGATTCGTTTTTCCTGAAGTCCATTATCGGTCCGAACGGGGCAGGCAAGACTACCCTTTTTAATCTGATAACCGGCCAATACCAGCCATCAGAGGGAAGAATTTTACTGAAGGGGAAGGACATTACTAAACTTGGGGTTGCAGCAAGGACTCGCCTGGGAATGGGCCGTTCCTTTCAGCTCACTAATATCTTTCCCCTGCTGACTGTCTTAGAGAACGTAAGGGTTGCGATCCAGGCACGCAAGGGCCTGGGTTTGAACTTCTGGAGAAACTATCTGCATTTTTCCGAGCTTGAAGATGAAGCCTATCACATCCTCGAGCAGGTCCTTCTGGAGGAGCAGTGGGCAAAAGCGGCTATCAATCTGACTCACGGGGAGCAGAGAAAACTGGAAATTGCCATCCTGCTATCCCTTGACCCGGAGATTCTGTTCTTAGATGAACCCACTGCAGGCATGTCTCAGGAGGAGGTTCCGGCCATCTTGGAAATTCTACAGAGAATCAAGGATGCAAGAGATCGGACCATGCTCCTGGTGGAGCATAAGATGGATCTGATCATGTCCCTTTCCGACACCATTGCGGTCTTGCAGGATGGCAGGCTGATTGCTGATGGCGAGCCTGAAGAGATATATAAAAGCGAGGCGGTCCAGGCCGCATACTTGGGTGGAGGCGTGAAGAGTGAGTGAACCTATTTTAAAGGTTGAAGACGTCCACGCTTTTATTGGTAAGCACCACATTCTGCAAGGCGTCACTTTTGATGCAAAGGCCGATGCAGTGACGGTACTAATTGGCCGAAACGGGGCAGGAAAGAGTACTGTTATCAGGACGGTTATGGGACTCATTCCCTCATCCAAAGGAAAAATCGTTTATAAAGGGAGTGAAATTCATAAGAAAAAGCCTTACGAAATTGCCCGTATGGGAATCGGCTTTGTCCCGGAAAATATGGGGATCTTTGCTGGGCTTACGGTGGAAGAAAATATGCGGGTGGCCATGCTCGTGGAGGATGAAGCAACGACCCAAAGGCTGGAGAGGGCCCTGGATATGTTTGCCGATCTCAGGAAGTTCTGGAAGGGCAAAGCGGGGAACCTGAGCGGGGGGCAAAAACAGATGCTCGCCATTGCCCGGGCCATTGTGAACGACACCGCCCTCCTCCTTATCGATGAGCCCTCTAAGGGCCTTGCGCCGATTATCGTGGACGCCGTCATCGAGGCCATCAACCAAATCAAGGACCACAGTGTCGTTGTCCTGGTGGAGCAGAATTTTTACATGGCAAGTTCGGTGGGGGATTATTTCTATATTATGGACGACGGCATGGTGGTCCTCAGCGGCGTCATGGAGGCACTCGTCCGCGACGAAGAATTAAAGAGCAAGTATCTCGGCATCTCCAAGTCCGGGGATTAGCACCTAAACAAGTGTTCACTACGGAGATACACTGATTATCCAGGAAATTCCTATCAGTGTAACTCCGTGAGAATCTGTGAAGAACTATTAAGGGTTGAGGAAAAAAGGAGTAACTCCAAATGGAGGAGACCATTTTCAAGCGATGGAGCCGAGAGCTCACCATAGCAGGCGCAATTGTCCTCTTTCTCCTGCCCCTTATCGGGATCCCGGGTAAGACTTACATAACGCTGACCATCGCGGGTCTTGCCATGGGTATGCTTCTGTTCCTTGTGGCCTCCGGTGTAAGTATCATATTCGGCCTCATGGATGTCTTGAATTTTGCCCACGGTGCCCTGTTTGCCTGGGGGGCCTATGTGGGCTTCACCGTCTTCGGATACCTGATGAAATGGGTGGAGGCCGATTCGGTCCTTCAAAACTTCGCTGCCTTCTCTTTGGCCATTGTCGCTGCCATGGTGGTGGTCGCGCTTGTGGGGATCGTCCTGGAAAGGGTGATTGTTCGTCGGGTCTATGGGTCTCACCTCTTTCAGATCCTCATCACCTTCGGTGCCACCATTGTCCTGGTGGAGCTTATCCGCGTCTTTTGGGGACCCAATGATGAAGTGATGACCGTTCCTCTTACGTTTTCAAGAAACTGGGACATCATGGATGTCATCATTAACAGATATCGAGTCATATGCATCGTAGTAGGTCTCGTCGTCTACGGGGTGATCCAGCTTATTCTCAAAAAAACAAAATTGGGGATGATTGTACGGGCCGGGGTGGAGGACCGGGACATGGTCCAGGCCATGGGGCACAATATATTCCTCCTATTCACTGGCGTCTTCGCTGCCGGCGCGGCACTGGCGGCCTTAGGAGGATTGGCCATGTCTATATTCAGTTTGCAGGTTTATCCGGACATGGGAGGCTCCTTCCTCCTCTTTGCCTTCATCGTTGTCATCATCGGGGGCCTGGGAAGCATAACGGGTTCCTTAGTGGGGGCCCTTATCGTTGGGCTCACTTACAATTATGTGGCCTACCTGGTCCCCTGGGCCGCTGCGGGCGCTAACATCATGATTATGATAATCATCCTTCTCATTCGGCCTACGGGTCTATTTTCAGTTGGAAAGTAGGGGGGTAACAGGTATGGCAGAGGCAACACCGGTTCAGATTTTCCATATGGAGGAAAAGAGAAGACAGTACAGGAGCGGCGGCTTTTTTCTCAAGGTCGGCCTCCTGGCCCTTTTCGTGCTGGTGCCTTTCCTGTTTCCCTCCTTCAAGACAGTCGATCTCGCCATGCAGATCATCATGTTCGCAACCCTGGTGGCCAGTTTTGACATCCTCCTCGGTTACACAGGGATCCTCTCCTTTGGTCACGGCATGTTTTTCGGTATCGGAGCCTACTGTGTGGCCTTTCTTGTTGGCAAGTACGGGACGCCTTCTTACGCTAATCTGGCCCTGGGTTTTGTCATCGCTGCGCTTGTCGCCTCGGTCCTGGCCATCGTCATCAGCTTTCTTTCCCTGCGGGTCAAGGCCATCTTCTTCGCCATGATTACCCTGGCCATCGCAGAGTTGGCCATCGTCCTGGCCACCAAGCTGAGCGGTTTTACAGGAGGGGAAGATGGAATCAGCCTGAACATGCCTGGGATCCTGGCGGTGTCTTTTAGTGCAGGCAATTTTTTGGGACTCGAGATTACCGGGAGGATATTGACCTACTATTTTATCCTTTTGGCCTGCCTGGGGCTTTTTTTGGCCATGCTCCGCTTTACCCATTCCCCTCTGGGCCGTGTCCTTCAGGCGATTCGCGACAACGTCGAGCGTGCAGAGGCCCTCGGCTACAAGACCTTCATTTTCCAGGCCATTTCAATCACCTTTGGATGCGTGGTGGCCGCCCTCGTTGGCGGGCTATATGGGATGTGGGTGGGATATGTGAATCCGGAGTCATGCCTGGGCGTTTTGTCGATCATGCTCGCTATTCTACTCATGTGCATCATAGGAGGGATGGGGACCTTGTACGGAGGGATTGTTGGTGCGGCCTTTTTTATGATTACCGAGACCTTCCTGCCCGACCTTCAGCATCTGGCAAAGGACTTTTTTCCCAGTGCCGTGTTTTTGCATAATGTGCTTGAACGCTGGCACCTCGTTTTAGGCGTCCTCTTTATCCTGGTGGTCATCTTTTTCCCCAAAGGGATCATTGGCTCGGTTCGCGAGTTCATTGATAGACGGAAATGAGGGCTGTTGAAGAAATAGTATGGCGTGAGCGAGGGGGTTTACACTGGTAGAGTTTTGTCGATTTCCGGGTAAAGATAGGGAGGTGTATTAATGACTGAACCGATAATGAAAAGGGCCATGGGAGACGGGGTAGAAATCCAGCTTGCCCAATGGGAAGGGGAGGAAAAGGCCATCTTGTGCATCCACGGCATCACGGCTAATTGTAGATGCTGGGATGTGATTGCCGACGCATTGAGCCCGTCTCACACGGTGCTGGCCATGGACCTCCGGGGGAGAGGCCTTTCGGGGGCCCCTTCCACTGGCTATTCCATGGAACATCACAGTCGGGATATCTTAGCCGTTTTGAATGATTTAGGCTTGGAGCAGGTAGTGCTCATGGGTCATTCTTTAGGCGCCTTTATATCATTGATCTTTGGGGCCAAATATCCCGAGCGGGTTGATCGCATTATCTTGGTGGATGGAGGAGGGAAGCTTTCAGAAGATCAACTGGTCAAGGTGTTTGCCGGGATCAAGCCATCCCTGGACCGTTTGGGGAAAGTGTTACCCTCATTTGAGGCATATCTGGACCTTATGAAAGAGGCCCCGTTCCTCAAGGATTGGTCTCAGGCATTGGAGACCTATTACCAGTACGAAATAGAAGAGGTTGCGGGAGGGGTGCGCACAAACATAAATCCAGTCCATATTGAGGAGGAGGGCATCAATCTGGGCAAGGTGGATATATCCCAAGTTTACGGGGAGATCTCTTGTCCGGTACTGATCCTGAGGGCCACAGAAGGGATGTTGGCCCGGGATGACCTGCTTCTCCCGGAAGATGTGACGGAAAGGATGGTGCGGGAGATCGCCAATGCCAGGCGTATTGATGTGAACGGCACCAATCATTACTCCATTGTTTTTCAACCCAATGGGGAGAGGGACCAGGCCATCCGGGAATTCTTAAGGGAATAGGGACCTCTATACAGAGGGATGCAACATCGGCATAAATATTGACCAGTAACAATGAATTAAGGGAAGAAAGGACATGTAGTTATGAAAAGATCGCTTGTTGAAGTGAGCTTTCCTGATGGCAAGAGGATTGATGCAAAGATCGGAAAATTTATAATCAATACTGATCAGGCAGTAGCGAACGAGGGTGATGAATCGGCGCCAGAACCATTTCAGTTGTTCTTAGCATCGATTGCCACCTGTGCGGGTATTTATGCGCTTAGCTTTTGCCAGAGCCGCAAAATCAGCGTAGACGGAATGTCATTGAGCATGGAATGTGATTGGGACGAAGATAAAAATAGGTAACCAAAAATGTCCATCAATTTGAGACTGCCAGAGGGGTTTGATGAAAAGTATAGAAAGGCGGTTATCCGATCCATGGATCTCTGCTCAGTAAAGAAACATA
>JAUWPC010000415.1 GCA_030611815.1 Desulfobacteraceae bacterium | reverse complement strand
ATAGGAAGGCCGATAGCCCCCCCCATGCCAAGAGGGCTACCCACGGCAGGGTCCAGAAAAAAAAGGCCCATGTGGAACATCGCGTAACTCCATGCGGTAATAATGGCGAATCCATTACTTGTCCCCCTGAGATCAGCAATCTAACAGTGTCTGTTTAGTGCCTGAACGAAATAACTTCCCTATTTCATAATCTTAATCATAATCCTAATCTTACTCAAAACGATTATGATTAAGATTACGATTAAGAGTATGAATCCAAAAATAACCCCGCCCCTGGCGGGGTCAAATGCGTCAGTTATTTCGCCCTAATTTGTGTGAGTTTTTATCCCGCCGTGCGGGACCAAAATCGTGTCTGAATCACGCCAGGGCGTGATTTTCGTTCAGGCACTATTTACAAACTACTGATTCCTAATCTATGATCTCAAACTCTCCGCACCTGATGGCTTCCCGCAAGAAGAAGTCTAAGGTTTCCTCAACGGATTGTTCAAGTTCAACAGCAGGAGTCCAGTTCAACAGCCGCCTGGCATTTTGAATACTCGGTTTGCGGTGCTCCATATCCTGGTAGCCTTCGCCATAATAGGTCCTGCTTTCAACCTCCCTGAGACCCGCAAAGGGGGGGAATTTTGAGTGCAGGGGATGCTCCTTAAACTTAGACACCAAGAGCTCGGCCAGGTCCCTTATGCTGGCCTCATTTTCGGGATTGCCGATATTGATTATCCTGCCGTCACAAACACCACCTTTGTTTTCTATAATCCTGAAGAGACATTCCACCCCGTCAGAGACATCCGTAAAGCATCTTTTCTGGTTGCCGGAATCAATGAGCTGGATCGGGGTGCCCTCAACAAGATTCAGGATTAGCTGTGTTATGGCTCGTGAACTGCCGATGCGCGCTGACATAAGGCTGTCCAATCTCGGCCCGATCCAGTTGAAAGGTCTGAATAGAGTAAACTGCAGTCCTTTCTGAAAACCATATGCCCAGATAACCCTGTCCAATAGCTGTTTGGAGCACGAGTAGATCCATCGCTGCATCCGGATGGGGCCTAAAACCAGTTTGGAATTGTCCTCGTCAAAGTCCTCATCCTCACACATCCCATATACTTCAGAGGTAGAAGGAAAAACAATCCGTTTTCCATACTTGACGCAATACCTTACCACCCTGAGGTTTTCTTCAAAATCAAGCTCAAATACCCTTAAGGGGTTTCGGGTATACTCAATAGGTGTAGCGATAGCAACCAATGGTATGACGATGTCACATTTTCTTACGTGGTATTCAATCCACTCGCGATGAATTGAAATATCACCTTCATCAAAGTGAAATCCGGGCCTGCCCAAGAGGCGCTGAATATAGTCAGACCGCAGGTCCATCCCGTGCACTTCGTATTTCCCACTCTCTAAGAGCCTTTCACTTAAGGCATTCCCTATAAAGCCATCAACGCCCAAGATCAGGACCCTCTTTTGCCTCCCCGCTTCTACCCGACTGCTTGCCCGTTCTCCAAAACTCATCCCCTCCACCAGACCGAGTTCAGCACTGAACTGGGACCCGCTCATGTACACGCCGCCTTCTGCCTGGGCGAAATCAACGCCCACGGCCCCTTTTCCGCAGGCAATAACCAGCGGGTCGACCGAAAGAACCGTCCCTGGTCTTGATCCCTCCCCTCGATCCTCAACTTCCGTTACCATCCAGATGAAGCACTTCCTGTCACCAGCATGACTGAAGGCTCCTGGAAATGGCCGGGACACTGCCCTGACCAGGCCCCTGACTTCCGTAGCAGATCCGGACCAGTCTATTTCGCCATCCTCCGGACTACGGCCCCCGTAATATGTCGCCTTGGAGTGATCCTGGGAATCGCGCGGCGCCGTACCCTCCACTATAAGAGGGAGAATCTCGTCCAACATTTCAGAAGTGGTCTTTGCCGCCTTTTCATGAAGAGACCTTGCCGTATCACCATCTGATATCTCAATGCTCTTTTGACAAAGGATATCTCCGTCATCCGGGCGGGGCGTCATGTAATGCAGGGTAACACCCGTTTCCTTCTCACAGTTTACAAGGACCCAGTTGATAGGGCTCCTCCCGCGATATTTAGGGAGAAGGGAGCCGTGGAGGTTCAGGCATCCGGCAGGCGGGATATCCAATATGGGAGGACGGATAAGACTGCGGTAGTAAAAGGAGAAGATTATGTCAGGCGCAATCTCCCTGATCTTCCTAACCCAGAGGGGGTGGTTGATATCCTCCGGGGCATAGACCGGGATGTTCCGGGAGGCAGCTAATTCTGCGACAGACTCAAACCAGATATTTTCATCCGGGTCATCTTTGTGCGTAAAAACCGCGG
>JAUWPC010000132.1 GCA_030611815.1 Desulfobacteraceae bacterium | reverse complement strand
GGGAAGAGCGCCTTCCTGGAAAAGAGGTCACCGCGGTTTAAAGGATCCTGAACTTCCCTTTCAGATTGGCTTCCAATAAATGCGCATGTCAATGCGCAGGCGGACATCGGTGTCAAAACGATCAAAGTAAAGTATAATTTGCCTGCCCCCTTTTCTCTCACTGCCAGCCGATTTACCCCACACGCCCCAGTGCGACGGCATGCCAACTCACTTTAAATTCCCAGCTACAGAGGCACCTTGAACAAGCCGAGGATTTGTTCTGGATTTCTGCCTGCTTTCCATGCTATTGAAAACAGAACGTCAAGCCGTATAGATCCCAAACCTCATATCGTACGGCGGCGTGAAACGATCCACTGTGAATGATATGGCCATGAATAAACCAGAGTTTGAATCACTCGATCAAATGGCGGGCGTCACGGCCTCGGCGCTGGCCAAGGCGGCCGCGGGTTCGGCGTTCCACCTGTTTCAAGACAGGCAATTTCGGCAACTGGCTGACTTGGAGCAGTTGAGTCAGACGGAACAGGACAGGATCTTCAATGAGTTAATTGTTGCGTTCATTGTGTTGATCATGCTTGCCCTTGAGGCGCCCGATCTCCGGATTCCCGGGGAATTCCGGGATTATTGCGCTGTCCTGAACAAAAAAATCCCCAAGGCACACATAGATGAATTGAGACACCTCGGTGTCGAGAAAAAGCATCTTAAGACCTGGAAAAAGCTTATCGACATACGATACAAGGAATATGCAAGAGACAGACATGACGTACGTGCGGCTGCAATGCAAATTGAGTCATCGGAAAAAGGCTTAGACATGGAGGGCCTTTCCAAGATCCAGATGCTCGTGCCGGTTCAGGCCGTTGCCATTGGCTGCCACCACCATATCTGTCGCAGCCGCACCGAAGGTCGGGATGAGCTGTTCAAACTGACGCTGAAGTCACTATCCAAGTTCTATGTGGAAATCAGGGTTCGGTTTGAGGGAGGCACGATCACTCCCCTGACGCGGGCGCGGGTGGCATTAAAGGGAATCCTCCGCCGCATGGGTCAAAAAAAGTAAAGTGAACGGTCCGATCAACATCCTCATCCAAGACGAGATCATCAAGCTGGGAAAGATTTAACAACTGGAGACGAAAGGAAAATGAACCATGGCAAAATGTGGTTTATGTTCACAGAAAAAGGGGAAGCGATTTTGTGCCCCATTGGATAAGGTCATTTGCCCCGTATGCTGCGCAGAGAATAGGGCCGTCAAAATGGATTGCAACCCGGATTGCAGATATCTGGACGGGATAGCCTTTCAGAAGAAAAAAGAAGAAGAGAAAAAATATGCGCAACTGATGAACGAGGTAGGGCACGGTCAATTTGATGATATTTTTCAGCAACCATCTGTGGCAGAAATGGCCTATGATATCGAATCACTTATCCGGGACATATACATTGAGAGTGATTTCGAACTTACGGATACCCTGGTCCGTGAGGCCTACAAGACGATTTTTGAAATTCATTCAGAGCAAAAACAGATGGAGCCGACCCAACAGGATACCGTGACCAGGGCACTTCTCGATCAGTACGAGGCCCGTAGCCCAATCTGGGGGAAAGGGCTGGATGAGATGATGATAGGGGAGGTTTACTTAAGGCTCATGATATCCATAAAGAAAATGAGTGGGGGGAGAATGGGCAATAAGGGGTATCTGAATTACCTTAAGAATAATTTGGACGCATCTGTTCCAGAGGATAAGTTTGTTGTGGAAGATAAATTCGGGAACAAATCAATCCGTGAGAATCCATACAACGAATAGAAATGATCGCAGGATTCCCCTATCCTCGACCACGCTGTCATCGACGGGAGCAGTTTCTTGAGCACGAAGTGGCGCTACCCTGATATTTTCGAAGGGGAAAACGACATCGCATGGCAAAGCTCACCCTGCCTCAGCTCAAACACCACCTCTTTGCTGCCGCCGATATCCTGCGGGAATATATCCTGAATCTGCGCCGGGGACAAAATTTCCTTACTCTGAACAGGCTCTTCCACAAATGGGAGATCGAGCTTGGGCTGATCCAAAACCCGAAAATATTCATAATAGACCTGTCGCTGTTCTTCCTTTTCTTTCGAATTACAGGGGAACAGTTCGACGAAATACTGAAAGAAGACCCAAGGGGCATCGGAAGCTTTATGATGATCCTGTCGGCAGTTTTTGTGCTGTTGATGCCTTATCCAATCAAAATCTTATTTCCTTTTGATCAAAAACGTAGTCTGAGTCTCATTCGTATAGGGAGACAAAAAGCTTTTGAAACCAAAACCAAGCGCACCCAAACAGGGCATTATGTACGTGAAAATCAACCGGATCGAATGACATTGACTTTTAAAATAATTGTCTGTTAAAAAGGCTAAATTAGACAAGTGGATGGCAGTATATCATCTGAATTCAAGCGGTAACTCCTTCCTCCAGTTTCAGGAAGGAAAAAGGAAATAGAAATGGTTCACGGTTTCCCAAATCCCCGTTTCTCTAAGACCAAGAGAACGGGGTTTCTTGTTTTAGGGGCCGGGAATCTGAAACTGTTTTCGAGTGGGTAGCGGATGGATAAGTTGGTTCGATTTCATTCCGTTAATGAAAAGTCGCCCTTCCAAGCAGATAAAATGAAGTAGAGACAATTGGTTATGGATTGGGCTCATTTATAGCCCCTTTTACCTATCCTTTTCTTGGTAACGCCCTGATAAATAATAAGGGGTAAATTATGGTCGGCCTGACAGAGGCGGATACGTGCAGGAAATATGTTCCCCCCAAACTCATTGCTTCCGGATGGGACGACGAACCTCACTCTTTCACAGAACAGCGAATATTCACTGACGGTCGTATTATTGTGACTGGAGGAAATTCCTGAATCCCTAAATTCCTCAATCCATGTAAAAAGGACTTTTTACATGGGTGTCAGTTTTAAACTACTCAAAGTATTTAGGATACCACATGGATATGAACAAATCGAAAGAAAATGAACTCCTTCTTGTCTTAGGTGGAGCCAGAAGCGGCAAGAGTTCTTGGGCCCTCAGGTATGCCGAAGAACAATACCAACCCTGCATCTTCATCGCCACGGCAGAAGTGATGGACGAAGAAATGGCCGAGCGGGTAAGATTGCACAAAGAATCCCGCGGCCCTGCATGGAAATTGATAGAAGAACCTCTGAACATTGATAATACTTTAGAAACCGGCTGTGCCCACGCAGAAGCGGTGCTCATTGACTGTATGACAGTCTGGCTGAGTAACGTCCTCCTCAAAAGGGGAAAGGACGAGGTCTCAGCCTATCAAAACCGTCTATTGGAAGCGTTGTCTCGGAGGAGGCAGGCGGTGATCATTGTATCCAATGAGGTTGGATCTGGAATCGTTCCCGAACATCCCTTAGGGAGAGAGTTTCGGGACCTGGCCGGGATACTTAATCAGAAATTAGCTGCAATAGCTGACAGGGTGGTGTTGACAGTAGCCGGCATTCCCGTCAACATTAAATGAAACCTGAAACCTGCACAATCCTACGTACCTGGCCGGAATTTTTTTGTTGCAGATATGGCGGCAGACTGCGCTGGTGTAGTTTCAGGGATATTCTTGGCCAAACAAAAAAAAGGCCCTGCTTTCGCAAGGCCTAAGTCGGTTTTGCTGGTGGAGCTGAGGGGGATCGAACCCCTGACCTCATGACTGCCAGTCATGCGCTCTCCCATCTGAGCTACAGCCCCTTTCACTCTTGAGACCTTTGAAGAATGAGTATTTTTCAAAGGTCTCTTTTTATATACCAGAGCCTATCCGACCATGTCAATATGATATTGACATCTTTATTTAGTCCTTAGTATAATAAATTATTATCGAGGCTATTGAAAATATTGCCGGAGTGGTGAAATTAGTAGACGCGCTGGACTCAAAATCCAGTCTGCCTTGTGCAGGTGGGGGTTCAATTCCCCCCTCCGGCACCAAGTAAAATCAATAACTTACATCAATAAGCCCTTTTTCGGAAGGGCTTATTTTGTTGAGTGCCCCGTGATTTCCATGATAACCGATTCCGCAACTCCGGCCTTTCGCATGTATAGAACTTCAGATAAGCAATTTCACTGGTACCTTTCCCTCTGTGTCAAGCTAAACATGAATCGACGACTCCTAACCAAGGTTCAAGGTTTTTAGTGAGAATCATGGTCTCTGGTGATGAAAACAATGCCCTTCAAGACATGATCTAAACCAAGAAGGGGAGGACTAATGGGAATTGCAAAGGCTCATACATAGTGTCCAAGACACAAAGGGGTATGGGCTTTTTCATTTTGAGGGTATTTGGAGGATTTTCTGATGGCCAAAAAGCCAACCTACGAAGAATTGGAACAAAGGGTTAAGAAGTTAGATCAATCTGAGCGGGAGCTGGAAAGGCTCAAAGGTGTGGAGGAAAAGCTGCGTGAAAGTGAGGAGCACCACCGCTCGTTCGTGGAAAGTGCTAAAGGTTTTATAGTTTACCGGTTGGAAGTTGATCCCGAGAATTATTTTAGTGGACGTTTGGTTTTTGTGAGTCCAAGTATCGAAGATGAAATAGGCATCTCACCAGAAGCTGAGTTTAGTGAGTGGTTTAATAATGTACATCCGGACGATTTACCAGGACTTATTGAAGCTCAGGCAAAGAGTATTCGAAATGGAGATACGTTTGATCAAGAGTTTCGTTGGAAGGATATAAAGGGAGAATGGGGATGGTGTCATGCCATTTCAAGCCCTGTATTTGATTCGGGTGGGAACCCTGCATATTACAACGGACTCATAGTAAATCTTACCGCGCAAAAGCAGGCGGAGAAACTTCATCTTGTATCTTCCAGTCTTCTTACGGCCCAGGAAAGAGAAAGAAAGCGAATCTCCTTGGAACTTCATGACGAGCTTGGACAGTCTCTTTTGGTTTTGAAACTTGAACTAAGATCCATACAAAGAAGATTGGGGGAAGGGCAGATCGAGTTAAGGTCAGATTGTCAGGCGATGCTGGACCATATAGTAGGACTTATTGAAAATATTCGCAGGATATGCAAGGATTTGACTCCGGTAATCCTTGACGATTTGGGACTTACTGCCGGCATACGATGGCTGGTGGAAAATGTTTTAGAAAGCCATGATATCGACACATCAAAGGATATTGCAAATATTGATAACCTGTTATCAAATGAACAGCAGCTCCTTGTTTTCCGCATATTCCAAGAGGCCTTTACGAATATCGTACGACACTCGCTTGCCTCCCTCACCTCGATTGTCATAAAAAAGCAGGGCGGAGAAATCTCTTTCGTCATAGAGGATAATGGTAAGGGGTTTGACGTAAAGGAGACTATGGGTAGAGATTTCACCGAAAGAGGTATGGGGTTGGCCGCCATGGAAGAGCGAGCATGGATGTTAGGAGGGAGCGTTAATATATGGAGCCAGAGAGAGTTAGGCACAAGAATAGAATTTCGGGTCCCCACGGAGTAAACTGGAAAGTACGTTAAGAAGCCTTATCCGCTCGAGAAATAGGCAGTTTTTGAGCCCAAAGCCCTCCTCCCAGAATCAGTCCGCCGAAGACTATGTGGGCCGGACCCAATTGTTCCTCCAAAAAAACCGTCCCAAAAACCACACCGTACAGAGGAAGGGTGTTGTAGAAAACCATGGCACCGCCTGCCCCAAGTATCTGGACAGCCCGGTTCCAGGACCAATAGCCGATAATGGTTGGGACCACACAAATATGGAGTATGGCAGCGATGGTTTCCGGTCGCAGGTTCAAGGGGATGTGCCGTAGCTCGAAAAACGCTGCTGCAACCAGAATTGGAAGTCCTAAAAAAGTAGACAGGGCCGTTGCCGCGGTCGGTGAACGTCGCCGCATTACGTGCCGCCCAAACACCGAATAAAAGGCCCACACCACTGCGGAAGCCAAAAGGATCAAGTCTCCCACATTGAACTGGAGTCGAAGTAAAAAGCTCAGCGAACCGCCCGAGATCAACCCCAGTACCCCGATCAGGCCGAGGATTGCGCCCACTTTCTGTCTTCGCGTGACCGGCTCTTGAATGATCACCCCGGCGATGACGGCTGTTATTAGGGGGGAAAAGCCTTGAATCAAAGAGCAATTGACTGCGGTTGAATAACGGAGTCCCAGATACAGCAGCGGACTGAAACTCACCACGCCGGCCAGGCCCATTGCCAGAAGCCACCACTTGTCTTTGCCGTAGTGGCGCTCCTCGGCAGGCCGCCGCCGGAGCATTAGGCTAAAGAAGGCTGCGGCTACGGTAAAACGGATGGCGGTCAGAGTCAGGGGCCCCACATCTGCCCGCAACCAACGGCCCAGGACCGCGTTGCTTGCCCAACACATGGTGGCCAAGTTGACCAGTAACACGCCCCAGACCTTGGCCTGCCAGGCTCCGGAACTGTTCGTTGCTCCTCTTGAACCTATGGGATATCCCTCCTGTCGTTTTTCCTGGCTATCTCACACCCCCATGGTCTGAGCCAAATGAATTTCGTTAATTAATCGGCCTAAACCACTACCTCAGGTAGCGGTACCATAATAAGGTTCTACCAGTTGAGTAATTACTTGGCCATGCGCCGGGATAGCATTCTCAAAGGATTTCCCATAAGTTTCAGGCATTATTTCAAAGCAAAACAGTGAACAACAGATCTGACCCCTTACCCTTATTCTACCACTACCAGTTAGGTTCCAATGACTGAATCGCCGATTCAAAATTCATATTGCCCGTTGCTGCAAATTTGTAGTGCTCTATGGACACCACATCACCACACGCACTTAACAGCTCACAATGGCTGATGACTTCGTTTTCCGCCATCAAGATTCCGAATCCTTTCAAGAGAGGCTCATCAAAATATTCCACCGCAATTTCTCTGACTGTCCTGGCTCCTTTTTCCAGGATCTTCAGAATAGCCCCACACCGCTGAATGTGATGCTCGACTAATTCATCTATCCTCGTCAGCAGATTGAGCTCATTCCATCTACTATTATAAAACAGGCGATGTGCAGGAAGTACAATGAGGTCGCCCAAACTCTTTCCGATCTCTTTGAGCTTTGCAAGAGACCTGATATAGGCCCTCAGTCCGTAAACAGACTCTGCGGAGCAATATCGGGGCTTGAGAATCTCGCGCACCTGGTCAAAGAAAGACTCCTGTGACGGCCAAGGCGTAATATCTGGAAGCACGGTGTCACCCACAAGAACCGCTTCGCCGCCCACAAAAATGGCCAGGGAGTCCGGGCTGTGGCCAGGCACGTGATACGACAAAGCGCTTTTACTCAGGTTGCATTCGTTTTCTATAGTTTCAATCTTCAGTCTACTGCGTGTCTGCTGATATTCAAAGCAATTCTTCGTGGAAAAGGATTCAGGCATGAAACACCGCCAGCATGATGCGGGAAATCGTTTTGTGGAATCGTAAGCCGCCCTCTCTGGATAGAAACGAATTAGCCGATCGTATATGTCAAGGCCCTTGACTTTTGCTCCTGTGGATTCCGCTATTTTAAACAGTGAGCCATCATGGTCTTCATGTCCATGACTTACCATAACAAAATCAAGATCTTTCCCCGAAATGCCGGCATATTTCATCATATCAAGAAGCCTGCCGCCCAAACCAAACTTCCCCGTATCCACCAAGAACGGCTTCTCGTCCAATACGACATAATTCCAAGTGGGACCCAGGTCCCATCCGCCTCCGTAGGCATTTTCGGTAGGGAGACCCAGGATCTCATGACCTGAAGGGAGTTTTATTCGAATGAGCATTCCGTTTCCATTGCTATCCCCTTGCTTTATCACCTCAACATAGTCCTGTAACATTAACCTTCGCCTCCAGCTTTCTATTAAGATTATCATTTCACAAGAGACTCTTGACCTTCAGTCTTAGCTTTCTTTCTGCCCAGTCTCCTTTACATCGCATACTTTCTTCTTCGTTTTTGACAATTGGCCAGTTTGTTAAGTCAACCATGTTTTTCATCAGCCGTTTCCTCGGCAATCTAAACTGAAACATTCCGGGCAACTGTCGTAGGATTCTCCAGCGAATCTGTGGCCGCACGACCGGCACTTCATGTTCTTCTTTTTCCCTCCGCTGATTTCATCCTGGGCATCGTCGCTCAGGAAAAAGTAGGCACTGACCGGATTGGCGATGTCCATCGGATCGAATCCTCCTTCGGAACTACCCTTATCAGGCATGGAATTGTCTCGCTGTGAGGCAAAGTCCATATCGTTATACCCATTGTCATACTCGTCCCAGTCCATAAGGCACTCCTTTAGATTTGATCATTTGTGACGCTGAAACAGGATTATAGCACACAGGTTTGACAGATACGGTCACAAAGGGAGAACTTTTTTGAAAAAATTTACATTTTTTTCAAAGATCCGGATAAAGAGAAATAATATTTTTGTTGATAAACTGGTTTGTTTTATGTTTAATTGTTTAGAAGTTCCAAAGATATCTCGCACCCCAGTACCATCTTCCGGCCATGTCCCGGTCTCTCTGCGGGGAGCTACCCTGGTTAAATGGTCCTACGGAATTTCACAGGGCACCGCGCGGCGGCATCTTGGACAGTCGCGGCAGAGCCCACAGGGTAATAGAGTTCTTTGACAGGCTTTCCGGGATATACAGGATGATGAAGTATCGTTCATAAGCTTCCGCTTTAGGGAAATCGTGGCCCCCTATCCCCAATACGGGGTATGGCGTTGCGTAACAGTTTTTCCTATGTCAAACACCGCCAAAAAAGCCTATTTTAAGAGGGTAAAAACATGAGCAAACTTCCAAAAAAGACAAGAAATGGTCTCAAGAAAGAGGCCATCCCGTTTTTATGATGTTTCCCTGCCAAGGATTTTAGCCTTTTTCCCCAAACCCATCCTGGCCGCGGTAAACGGTCCGGCACTGGGAGTGGGCATGACCATGACCCTTTCCTGCGATATCCGATTGGCATCGGAATCC
>JAUWPC010000310.1 GCA_030611815.1 Desulfobacteraceae bacterium | reverse complement strand
GCCATGCACGATCCGGTAACGCCGGTTATGGTTAAACCGGCCCTGATCGGATGGGATGCCAAGAAAAGGGATGTTGAACTGACCATTGAACGCGCCTTTAAAGGTGACGAATTGGTCCTGAGGATGCAGGGATGGGTGACCATCGATGTAAAAAAGGTGATCGAGATCGTCAAGAGATACGGATTCCTCAAGGTCTTGGATGAACGGGACCTTGTTGTAGAGGTGGAAACGGAAAAAGACCTCGAAGCATTGAACAGGGAACTTTTAAAGAATTTCGGTGATCAGTTAGACCTGGAAACGATATGACAGAAATAGATCCCGAACCGGTTGAAATCCCTATTGACGGGACCCTGGACCTGCACACCTTTGCCCCCGGAGATGTGTCTTCCTTAGTGGAAGAGTACCTCTGGGCGTGTCTCAAGAAGGGCATCTATGAAGTCAGGATAATTCATGGAAAGGGCAAAGGTGTCCTCCGCCGGACAGTACATGCCCAGCTTGAAAAAAACCCCAATGTCATAGACTTCGGGCTTGACTCCGGTCCTTCGGGTTGGGGGGTTACCGTGGTCCATCTCAAAGCAGACTCAGCTTGAGCCGGATGCGAGTTTCCGAACTGCTTCGAACATGCGCTCCCTGTCCACTGGTTTTACCCGTCTGACAATCCATTCCCGGAATTTTTCCCCGGCAGGAAGAGACTGTTTGTAGCTCATTTGGTCTAATTTGACACCAAGGGCTTCTGCAACCCTTGTGGCCATTACAGGCCACACCTCGCCTATATCACCCACGACCGGGACGCTGCCCGGGATCCTGGCAAACCCAGACATCTCCATGCGAAAAGGGATGCGCATGGACTTTGTCTTGGGAAGACCCCTATCGACCGCATCTGATACCATCCCCGATTCCCTCTCCTTTGCCCACGCCTTCTCTAAGTTAGGATCGAGGTCTATTCTGATGATCTTTTTGTCTCTCAGAGAATAGGTCCACCCCCCTTCCCAGTCAGACCATATACCATGACCGGTAAAGAGCTCAAAGGGCCCGTCATGGATTTCCTGTGAAAAAGCAAGGGCAGATTCGATAATCACATCGGCGCTGCCAAGGAGTTCAGCAATCCGCTGGCACCGTTCGGACAGGGGGATGGAATCACCGACTGCCAGGCCCACCTCCCCGCCCCCCACCAACTGGGGCACGGTAACAAGCACCGGGATGTTGTTAAGCGCCCCCGCTCCTATCATCGTGTATGGGTCAGCGCCGTAACCAGCCACCTGCTCAAAGGGGAGACCGCATCGTTTAGAAAGGGCAAGGACGTCACGCGCCAATCTTTCCGTGCGAAGGCCGGTGGGATAGGCCATATTTCCTGCAACCTTGATGATAGTATTCCCTTTGGCCCGTCTCATCCTGCGGTAAAGCCCGGTGTCAATATAGATTTCGCGCTGGTACTCCTCCAACCGGGCCTTTGAAAGCATACTGACCTCAAACTGCCCGTCGCACGGGAGCTTCCCAGGTTCAAAACCAAAGGCCTCACCGTCAAACCGCTTTACCTTTTCCAAGGTGCCTGCCATCTCATGGTTGATAACCGCGGAACTGGTGGAGACCCCGTCGATAAGCCCTTTATGCATCAGTTCCGCAATAAGGGTCGTCACCCCCTCATGGAGGTTCGGCCCGCTCCCCACCACAGCAACCACCTTGCCGCCCCTCTCTTTGGCCTCAACGATCATCTTTACGGCCTGATTTACCCTGGACCTGGTCTTTGCCTTAAGACCTTTGTACATTGTTGCGATTGCTTCTTGATCAATGTTCATACAGATTCTCCTTTTCCTATTCTTCCGAGTCCCTAACGATTGCGTTTCTTCTTTTTTCTCTTTCCCCTTCTTCTTTTTTTGGAATCTCGTTTTTTCTGAATATCAGGAGGCCCTCCTGTTTTTTCATCTTCAGGAATGATCCGGCTTTCTGAAATGGGACTTTGGTTCATACTGATTTGTAGAGGTTCTTCCACAACCTCCGCATCCGAACTGTCCTCATGGAGGACCTGCGTTACGACCCTGTGGGTGATGTCCTGCAAATAGTCCTGCAGCTCCGAATTGATCTTCTGGAATTCGGGCCAGAGAGTCTCATCGACAAAGCTCTCCGGGACTTGAACCATGACCGTTGTGTAACGCTGCCGGTAATACCGATAGGGTTTCAGATCATAACGGCGCAACAAGGCCACAAAGATCTTGCGAGACCACATGTCCACGAAGGTGAATTTATACTCAATTGGCGGGTCCTTGGGAAGGAGTTCTTTAAGCCGCATCAATATGCGCTGACGCGCCAGATCTGCAGAAAGCCGCTCTCCCGAGGTGGCAGCCCCTGCAAACAGGGCCTCAATCTTCATGAGTTTTGCTATGAGAATGGATTCGTTCATCCCCTAACCCTAACCTTTTCAAATTTCGGTTAACTCGTTGGCACGTGAATACGGGATCAAAGCTCCGGTAGGCGATTCTTGCCAAACTTTTTCGCGATGGGCTGCGTTGTAGACATCTTCCTCATTTGGAAATTTTTCCGCAACTTGATGTATGATACGAAACTCTTCCTCTGAAAGCGGCTCGACGTCGTTCACGTCCGAGTCCTTGATCGGTTTTATCAAGTCCCTGTAATTGTTCAGTTGGGGCCCATACGTGATGGCAGCGTAGCTGGCTCCTGTGAGTCCCTTGCCGAGCCGCCGGAAAGCAAGCATATCCGCATACCACAGATATTTGGCCAAAAATAAAAACTTATCTCCGGCTTTGAGCAGGCGCTTGCCGAAAATCCTCTCGAATGTTTTGGCGATGAGCTTGATCCTGGCCAGGTCAATTTCACGATTGCCAGTATAGTCGTCTGGTTGGATGTCATCTTGCAACTGTATCCGCAAGGCATGATCCATGGACCTGCTCTGAATCATGCCCGTTTCCCAGCGTTTGATACTGGCAATTCCCACATTCATGGCATCAGCCAATTGTTGCTGGGTAAACCCGTTTGCCTCGCGCAGGGATTTGATTTCCCGGCTGGTCAGAAAACCCACCTTTTTGCGGTAGGCGTCCGAAATAGCGCGTTGCACATCACCGGCGGTCTGAACTGTCCCGGCTTCAAGGTCGCATACGGGGCACACAAAGGCCTCTCCCATATAGCTAATATCAACGCCTTTGAACGTTTTCTCTTTATGCAATTTCTTTAGCTCCATTGGGCCATGGCCTCTGGGGCAATGTATCGCTTTCATAATGACTCCTTTATTGGGCGGTCGTGATGCAGGGACACCAGCCAAAGCGATCCTCCACTGAGAGCAAACTTGAAATAAACCCTGCATTTGAAGCGAGGGCTCTCGACTACAAAGGGAAAAAGTTCCAGGCCTTCGATTTCCTTATAGGACTTTTGAGGTGGATGGGAACCTGCATAGTGGTTTAGGGACGTTCGCTCTAAAAGGTCTGCCAATACGTCAAGCAATTCATCTCCGATATTGTACCCGAGTTCCATGGCGTCTTCCGCGATCACGTCCTGATCGATCAGAAAAACGTCCCTGTCCCGGACCGCTGCTTTCGCATCACGCAACTTTCCGAACAATTCCTTATTCGATGGTCTTTTCATTTAATATGGTATCAATTGATACTTTGTCAAGGGTTTTCTCAAAATTTGTAGAATATCCGGAGGTATCAACATTTCGTGTACGGGAAACCCTGCGCGATCCTTCCTGTTGAACTTGTAAGGATTCCTTACAAGTTGCCGATGTTTCCAGTTCGCCTTCCGTATATATGACCTTGAGATGGATCGTTATGTTTTGCGGTGGGGTTGATGCAGTTCGGCCATGGCGGCCAGCGTCATCAACCCTTTGGTTTGGTCCAAATTCAAGAAGGTGAAAATGGATACAGAAACAGCTCCAAAAGCCAGGCCCCTAACCCTTAATAGGGGCATTCACCTGACAGAAACGCATGAAATCATATACGTAGAAAGGGGCGAGGTCATTGCGCATAACAACTAATACCGGTTGATCGATTGAGTTTCTTACTATTTTACCAGCGCCTGCTCACTCCAGGCATCGCATTGAACCGCTTATTCCT
>JAUWPC010000317.1 GCA_030611815.1 Desulfobacteraceae bacterium | reverse complement strand
TACCTATCCACCCCTCAGGTTCGAGTGCTATACCGCGAAATTGTTCGTAATAGATATCCAAAGCATCCCTGGCCTGGACGATCTGCCCGTCCGCAACGCCGTCTTGAGCGATCAGAACTTGAATAAATGCCTCGATTTCCCCTCGGCCAAGGTCTCGCCGCGACTTCCTCTTTTGTTGACGGCTGCAGAACCGGCGCACCCAATGCGCATAGAAAGGTTGACGCCGCACGTCCACCCCAAGCTCTTCGAGCACCTGGAAATACCCCGAGGGCCAATTGCCTATTCCGATGAATTCGGCCACTTGTTCCGAGGGATTCCGGCCACCTGTTCCGAATCATTCCGGCCACCTGTTCCGAGACAGATCGGCCAGTTAGTCGGAGCGAAGCGACGCTGGTATTTTGTTATTTCTCAGAATCTGTTTTGTTAGTCAAGGATGAATGCAATTTTCTCATGGACTCTCCTTTCAAGTTAATCTTGTGAGCACTGTGGATAAGGCGATCCAGGATAGCGTCTGCGATGGTGGGATCGCGGATATTCTCATGCCAATTTTCTATGGGGAGTTGAGTGGCTACGATAGTTGAGGACAGTTCGTGTCTGTCCTCGATAACTTCCAAGAGGTCTCGACGTTCTGGAGATGTCATGGGAGCGAGGCCGAGGTCATCGAGGATGAGGACTTTGGTTTTTGCCAACTTGTTCATGAGTTTGGCATAGGTACCGTCGGCCTTGGCTATGGCGAGTTCCTGAAAGAGACGAGGGATTCGGATGTAAAAAGCGGAGTAACCGCTTCGACAGGCCCTGTTTGCCAGTGCGCAAGCCAGGTAAGTTTTTCCACCCCCCGTAGGACCGGTGATGATGATGTTTTGGGCATTTCTGATCCACTCACAGGCGGCCAGTCTCAGGATCACAGATTTATCGAGACCTCTGGGAGTTTTGTAATCGATGTCCTCCACACAGGCATTGATTTTAAGTTTTGCGTTACTGAGTAAGCGCTTCATACGCCGATCCTCTTTCCAGCTCCACTGAAGATCCACAAGGAGTGCGAAACGATCTTCAAAGGGGAGGTCATTGATATTGGGTTGTTGAAGCTGATCTTTAAAGGCATCGGCCATCCCGTTAAGTTTCATGGCATAGAGTTTTTCAAGTGTCTGTTCATTGAGCATTGTGTATTCTCCTTTCATTGGTAATAGTGTTTTCCACGAATATTGTGGTGATTAAGGGGCTTAGCGTTTTCTGTTTGCTCAAAGAGAAAGGGTTGCTGGTCGAGGCCCTTCTTCAGGATGGACTGAACGCTTTTGTATGAGTAGGCATTTATAAAGAGAGCCCGCTCACAGGCCGCTTCGAGTCGTTCGGGGGAGTAAGCTTTCCCCAGGCGCATGATACCGAGTGAGGATCTGTAGCCCTGCTCTGGATGAGTTCTGCTATCCAGGATTCGGCTGATGAGCCTTTGAGTCTTTGGGCCATTTTTCTCTGCCCACCGGATGATCCTCGAAGGTGTCCATTCAAGATATCTCTGATGGCTCTTGGGCATGTGCTCTGTAAGTGTTGTAAAGGCTCCTTTTCGGTAATCTCTTTGATGACTTGCCACCCGTTTATTTTTAAACAGTACCTCCACGGTGCTGGAGGTAAGACGGACGTCAACCTGCTCCCTTGCAAGCTGATAAGGTACGCTGTAGTAGTGGCGGAAGATCTCGATATGGTAGTCGATATTGACCCTGGCCTTTTTCCACTCAGCATACTCATATGGGCGTGAGGGGAGGGATTTCAGAGCAGGCCTGTCTATGGTTTCAAACAATTGCCTTCGGGTGGTATTGAGTTTTTGGAACTTGCGATTGTTAAGGTGATGGAGCTTCTCAGCAATGGCTCGATTGAGTTCATTGAGGCTGAAGAAGGTGTGGTTCCTGAGCGCCGCCAGGATCCAGCGTTCAGCCACAAAGACTGCTGATTCGACTTTCGCCTTGTCCTTTGGTTTTCGGGATCGCGCCGGGATAACGGTAGTGCCGTAATGCTCTGCCAGATCCTGATAAGTAGGGTTGATATCTGGTTCATACCTGCAAGGGTTGGTAACCCCGACCTTGAGGTTATCGGGGACCAGGATTTCTGCTACGCCGCCGAAAAACCCAAAGGCATGGACATGAGATTTGATCCAGGAAGGTAGATCCTGTGACAGGGATGCCTCTACGAAGGTGTAGTTACTGGCCCCGAGGGTGGCCAGGAAGATCTGTGCTTCGGTAATCTCACCGGTTTTAGGGTCCACGATGGAGACCGTCTGCCCGGCATAATCAATGAAGATCTTCTTCCCGGCACGGTGCTCCTGTCTGAGGGTTAGGTCCAGCTTTTTAACCCATTGCCGGTAAAGATTACAGAACTGGCTGTACTGATAGCCATCGGGGTTTGCCTGTTTGTATTCGTACCAGACGAGCTGCATGGTAACGCTTTTTCTCTTCAGCTCCCGGTATAGATAGTCCATGTCAGGCATCCGGCTTTCGGCAGGAACAGATTTGTCCGTGACGGGGAAAAGCCGATTCTCAATGGCAGCATCATCCAACTCAGGGTCAAGGGGCCATGAAAGACCGGCCAATTTTGCCCTGAGAAGATAATCGGCCACCGTACTGCGGGAAATAAAGCAGCTTTTGGCAATCTTCCGGTTGCTCAATTTGTGTGCCCATTTTAGCCTTAGAACCTCTTTGATTTTGCGCATAGATAACCTCCTTTTTGCCATGGATACCTCCTCAAAAGTTTTTGAGGGACAGTACCCCTGACAAGGTCAATTATCCAGCGTCGCAAAGTGCTTACAGCAAGCTCCGGGGTGGCCGGAATGGTTCGGAATAGGTGGCCGAATTAGATCGGAATCAGTGGCCGGAATGCGTCGGAATACTCAAACATTCCGTTACCAACAGGATGTTTGATCGAACCGGGTATTTCAGTACTTCTTTCGGGGATTCCATATCCACCTTCTAACATTTTTTTGTATTCAAAATATTGCCTTCTAGTAGGATCTTGTATGAAAACCATTATAATTTCTAGATTGCTGTCTGGACCAAGTCCACCGTATTCAGTAATTACAATCCCATTTTCCGTCTTAAGTCTCGTTCCGGCAAACATATACACATTCGCCAAACCGCTTTTCTGACGTTGAGAGTATAAACTAATTTGTGGAATTTTTCGTACAAGCTCCTCAGGAGTCATTCCCCATTTGATATCCTTAAACCACGCTGAGACGTCATTAGGTTTCAAAACTAAAAATAATGCAAATATAACTATAATAATCGCCATTGCTTTTTGAGGTGTATATTTTTTCATTTTTGCGATTCTCCTTTTATAGAAAAAGTCAACATAAGGAAATGTTCTGAGGAAATCACGGCAAATGAGCCAAGTGCCAATTTGCCCTGGTTCACTCTGCGTGGCGAACGTCTTTCTCACCTGACGGTTTGAAGCGCAGCGTAAAACCGGTCAGGTGAACAAAAATGTTAGACCTTCAGTATTCATTTAATTCTTTTAATAGACAATTTCCATCAATTTTTGGATTATTTGACGTAAAAAAACGCCAACTTACCTCTTGTTCACTAGTATAGTTAGAGTTGTCAATTTTATATTCAATAAAAGGTTCTTGATTTCTGTATGTTATTGCAAGTTCTTCTTGCGGATATACAGTCTTATGCGACTCTAATTCTAGCCTTTTATAAGGCTTACCATCTATTCGTACGCTCTCCTCATTAAAACCTCTGACGTCAAGTTCCACAGAAACCGGGAAATTAATTTGTATTTTCCAGCTTTGGTGTGCTTCCTTGAGAGTATTTGTATACGTTACAATAAGTCTATAGTAATGAATTTCCCCCGAACTTTTCAATCCCTGTTCTTTAAAAGATACACCAAGAGAAAGTCCAAAAGGTTCATCTGGATATTGTTTACAGTGATCCCACCATTGATCGCGATGGGCTCTTAGTTCTTCTGGAGAATAC
>JAUWPC010000362.1 GCA_030611815.1 Desulfobacteraceae bacterium | reverse complement strand
CGAACATCGAACATCGAACGTCCAACATCGAATATTGAATGAAAAACCAGAAAGATACTGACTTTTTGGATTGATGATTGAATATTGAAGATTGTTGGAGCACAGCGGAAATCCCGCCTTGACCAGATTTAGGGCGGGGATGATTGTTGATTGAAGGGCCGAGGGGGCGAAGTTACGGGTTGCGGGTTGGGAGTTGCAGGCCTTTGGATTGATGATTGTCGATTGATGATTGTTGATTGAAGGGCTGAGGGGGCCAAGTTGCAGGTTGCGAGTTCAAGGGTTTCCCGCTGATAGTGTGATGTTTGACCAGCATTCCCACCAAAGTCGGGATATTCGACCAGCATCCAGAAAATGAGGTGATTCCAATGACTGATAAAACTCCAGGGGTTCCCATTTACTTGGATCATAATGCCACGACTCCGATAGATCCCGAGGCCGTGGAGGCGATGATGCCTTATTTGAAGGGAGAATTCGGCAACCCGTCCAGCGGGAATCCGTTAGGTAGAAGGGCAAAAGAGGGGGTTGAACAGGCCAGGATGGAGGTGGCCGCGCTCCTTGGTTGTCAATTAGGTGAGATAATCTTCACATCCGGTGGGAGCGAGTCAAATAATATGGTCCTTAAGGGACTCATTAATTTTGAAGATCCCGCGGAATTCCACGTTATTACCTCTACAATAGAGCATCCCGCCATCTTGAACCCGGCCCTGTTTCTCATGGAGCTGGGCGCTAAGGTCACAATACTCCCTGTGGATCGCCTTGGTCAGGTGGATCCGGATGATGTGAGGAAGGCAATTTCATCCCGGACCACCCTTATCACCTTAATGCTTGCCAATAACGAGACCGGGACCCTCCAGCCGATAAGAGAGGTTTCTCAGATCGCAAAGGATCACAACGTTCTGTTTCATACGGATACTGCCCAGGCAGTGGGCAAGATAGAAGTGGATATAAACGATCTTGGAGTGGATTTCTTGAGCGTGGCCGGTCACAAGCTTTACGGCCCCAAGGGTGTTGGGGTCCTGTATATGCGGAGCGGTTGCTCGCTCACCCCCCTTATCCATGGGGCCGCGCAAGAGAATGGAATGCGAGCAGGAACCGAGAATGTTGTCCTGGCCGCAGGACTTGGCGCAGCATGCAGGGTTGCAAAGGGGAGGCTCGAAGAGGATTTTGAGCGGAACTGTCTTTTGAGAAACCGTCTGCAGGAGCTGCTTTTTGAGGGGATCAACGGGCTGGTTTTGAACGGTCATGGAGAAAAACGACTTCCCAATACCCTGAATGTCTCGGTCCCCGGTCTGGAGGGGGGGAAGATCCTTGATGGTCTCCCAACAATAATGGCCTCTACCGGGGCCGCGTGCCATGATCGGACAATCAAGCTTTCTCATGTGCTTTCGGCCATGTCCGTGCCCCCGGAAGTCGGGATGGGAGCTCTCAGGCTGACTTTAGGAAGGAGCAATACCATGGAACAGATTGAAGAGGCAGCCCGGCTGATTATTGAGAGGGTGAAAGGGATGCGCGAGGAAAAGTGAAAAGTAGGCAGTATGCACTACGCAGTAGGCAGAAACCCTAAGTTGCCTGTGTAATAGTAATCCCGCTTACAGCGGGATCAAGGAATGACGAGTGACGAAGGAAAACAAAGAATTTGACCTTGAGGATCGTCTCATTGATTTTGCCGTCAGAATTATAGAATTCGTAATTCGGGACTCGGCGGGGACCTCGATTGTTGAAGAAAGATGTTAGTAGGCGGCAGTTAATCCATATTGTAGGCATTATCTAAGTAATTATTGAATATTATCAATATATTAACATGTATTCAAAGATACAATTGGATTATATATGTCGAATATCCGGTCAACTTGTTTTGCGAAAATGTAAGAAAGAACTTTTGGGACGGTGCACTAATTTCGAGTTTCGAGTTTCAAAATGAATAATCAAACACCTTCATATCTCAGGGTAGCTGTATCTGTTCCTGTACGCGGGACCTTTTTCTATACAGCCCCCGAGGATCTTGCGCCGATGGTCCGGGTTGGATGCCGGGTTCTGGTCCCGTTCAACAACCGAAAGGTTACGGGTTATGTTTTAGAGAAAATCCCTGATGTGCCAGACCGGGATCTGAGGGAAATAGTTGATATCCTGGACATTGAGCCTCTCTTCCTGCGGCAGATGGTTCCATTTTTTGAATGGATAGCCGATTATTATATCCACCCGGTAGGAATGGTTATCCGATCTGCCCTGCCGGAGGAATATTTCAAGACTGCACGCCTGACAAAAAAGGGATTAGAAGTGCTCCACGGCCGTCTTTTCCATTCTGAAGAGACAGAACTCCTCTCCTGGATAAACGACAATCGAGACAAGAGGCTTCCCTGGCCCCTTAAGAAGATCTATCCCCTCCAGGAGAGGGGATGGTTGTCCATCGAAAGCCGGACAAAAAAAGGGGTCAGCAATGAATCATATGCGCTGAAGTTTATCAGACCAAAAAAAGGTCTTGATCTTGAGGCAGCCCTTGCAAAGAAAGGGGAGGCTTCAAAGGCCAAGAATGAGGTTGAATTCCTGAAAGTGATCTTCGAGTCCGGGGCCATCCTGTCAAGTGAGCTGAAGTCCAAATTCACCAACGGCCCTTATCTTGTAAATAAGTGGGTCAACAAGGTGGTCCTTGAAAATCAAACCGTGCCGGTCCACAATCCTAAAGAAGGGGCAAATATCCTTCCACCTCCTGCGCCTCATGTCCTTCATAAACACCAGCGCCAGGCCTTGAATCAGATCAGGAAGTATCTTGACAAGGCCGTTTTTTCCTCCTGTCTGCTCTATGGGATAACGGGCAGCGGCAAGACAGAGGTATATTACCGGGCAGTGGAACACGCCATAAAAGCTGGCCGACAGGCAATATTGATGGCTCCCGAGATATCCTTGGCCGGTTATTTGGAGGGTGTTTTCCGATCACGTTTGGGAAACCGGATCGCAGTTTATCATAGTGGGCTCAGCAGCAGGGAGAGGTGTCGCCAGTGGATGAGGATGGCAAAGGGAGAAGTGGACCTGGTCATAGGTGCCCGTTCAGCCCTCTTCGCTCCTCTGCCTGAATTGGGGTTGATTATTGTCGACGAGGAGCATGATTCGGCTTATGTCCAGGAGGAGAGAAGGGGCGGCCCACACTACCAGGCGAGAGACGCGGCTGTTGTAAGGGCTAAGATGGAAAAGGCAGTGGTGGTTTTAGGCTCCGGAACCCCCTCTGTTCAATCATTTCAGAACAGTATAACGGGGAGATACCACCTGCTTCTCATGCCGGATCGGGTAGAAAAGCGACCCCTGCC
>JAUWPC010000425.1 GCA_030611815.1 Desulfobacteraceae bacterium | reverse complement strand
GGTACCCTGTGGACATGATTCGGTTAATGCTGAATTACTACCACATGGACTTCGGAGACAGTATTGCTGTGGGAGATACAACGATCGATCACGAGGATGTTATTCTAACCCGCGTTGAGTTGGCCCTTTAAGGGGATAAGGAGTGTAAGATGAACTTAAACACTAAAGATGGCCACCACCACCAGCACTGAAAATTCGGGTCTTCTGGACGTCCTGCTTCCCGCGGTCACCCAGGATGCCGGACTTTGACCGGTGGAAGGCGGCCCGCCGCGGCATCCCTAACTTCTTTGACGGCTCCGTCCCACTTGGCAATTGACAAGTGATTGGGGGCAGGATAATAATTAATAATTACAGGGCATCGGGCAAATGTCGGGTTGGCTCTGATGCCTTATTATTAATGCATTGAGCGTTGTTTGTTTTGGGGGCAGGGGAGGACCATGGAAGGATTAAGCCTGATCGATTTAGCGGAGAACAACACAATAAGAGAGCAGCAAAAGAGGGGGGAGCAGGTCAAAAATCCCTTTGAATCGGGTGCGTTCAGGGCGGCGAACCGGATCTCCATTGACGTGACAAATATGTTCGATGCGCCAGGGCCCGGATCTGTCAGCATGGAGGATGTGGAATCCCTGATTCCCGAGGTTATAAATGCTCATCAGATGCTTAAGGATGGAGAAGGGGATATCTATGATCATGGTATTGCCATGACTGGATGGCAAGACCTTCCTGTTGAGATCAGTGAGGAGCACCTGACAGGAATCAGATCGATTACGAGTGAATTGTCCAGGGAGGTGGACGCATTCGTTTCACTCGGTATCGGAGGATCTTATCTCGGGATTGAAGCGACTTTTAGGGCCTTGACACATAATTATTTCAACCAGTTGACAAGGGATGAGAGGGGAGGCGCTCCCGAGATCTATTTCTTAGGTCAGAATATGGATCCAGATTTTTTCAGGGATACCTTAGACATGCTGAAAGGGAAGCGGATCGCCGTAAATGTCATCTCCAAGTCTGGTACTACCACAGAAACCGCTATAGCCTTCAGGATCATCCGGAAGCTGATGGAGGAAAACTGGGGGGATGACGCCGATCGTATGATACTTGTCACCACGGATGGGGCGCGGGGCGCATTCAAAGAAATGGCCGGTAAAAGGGGCTATCGCACATTCGTGATCCCGGACAATATTGGGGGAAGATTTTCAGTCCTGACCGATGTGGGCTTAGTGGGATTGTCTATGGCCAATATTGATATCGAAGAATTTGTGGCAGGTTTCAGGGCCATGAGGGATATTACCTCTGGGGATGATTTCTGGCAGAATCCTGCACTGGTTCACGCGGCCCTCAGGCATGCCGCATGGTGTGCGGGAAAGAAGATCGAAGTGGTGGCCACTAATGCGGTCTCCCTTTATTCCGTGGCGAGGTGGATGGAGCAGCTCTTCCCCGAAAGCGAGGGGCACGACGGCCATGGCCTCTGGGTATCTCCCTCTCTCTATTCTGAAAAACTGCACGCCAACGGGCAGATGGTCCAGCAGGGCGAACGAAATATTATCGAAACCTTTCTGCTTCTTAGGGAGCATGATAACCGGATCCAGATGCCGAGAACAGACAACAATCTGGATGGACTGGATTTTCTTGTGGACAAAGGACTGGATATGAATTTTGTCAACCGGATGGTTGTTG
>JAUWPC010000359.1 GCA_030611815.1 Desulfobacteraceae bacterium | reverse complement strand
TTGGAGGATAAATGCTAATGGAATTAACCGAAACAAGGTATGAAATTGATAAGGGCATAGCTACGATTACCCTGAACCGTCCTGACAGGATGAACGCCTTTACTCCCACGATACGAAAGGAACTGATCGAACTTTTCGCTGAGGCAGATAGGGACGATGCGGTTCGCGTTGTTGTGGTGACAGGCGCGGGCAATGCCTTTTGCGCGGGCGCAGACCTATCCGCAGGCGGTTCAACCTTTGACCGATCCAAAAAGACCGCCATCAGCGAGCATCGTGACGGAGGAGGCCAGGTAACATTGGCAATATTCAGGTGCCGCAAGCCTGTAATCGGGGCTATTAACGGACACGCAGTAGGAGTTGGGATTACAATGACTTTGGCGATGGATATGCGGATTGTAGCCGAGGGTGCAAAAATCGGTTTTGTTTTTGCACGACGTGGCGTCGTTCCGGAGGCATGTTCCTCATGGTTCCTACCCCGTATCGTTGGCATTGCCAAGGCCACTGAACTCGTATATACGGGGCGTATATTCCGGGCCTCAGAGGAAGCGAACTCCGGCCTTTTTAATTACGTGGTGCCCCGCGATAAGGTGCTTGTCAAGGCCATGCAGATTGCAAAGGAGATTGCGGACCACACCTCAGCGGTATCCGTGGCCCTTAGCAAGGCGCTTCTTTGGCATGGGTTAGCGGAAGAGGACCCCCAGTCAGTCCACCTTGTAGACTCGCGCTGCTTCTACTGGATGGGGAAGCAGAAGGACGCAAAAGAAGGCGTTCAGAGTTTCCTGGAAAAGCGGCAACCCGCGTTCACCATGAGGGTCTCAACTGACATGCCTGATTTTTACCCCTGGTGGAAGGAACCCAAAGTTTAGTGCCGTGTTCTGAAAGTTTTTTCTGCAAAATTGGCAACTTAAGTTGCCTGTGTAATAGTAATCGAATAACGATCAAGGAATGACGAGTGACGAAGGAAAACAAGGAATTTAACCTTGAGGAGCGTCTCATTGATTTTGCCGTCAGAATTATAGAATTCGTAATTCGGGACTCGGCGGTGACCTCGATTGTTCAAGAAAGATGTTAGTAGGCTGCAGTTAATCCATATTGTCGGCATTATCTAAGTAATTGTTAGATATTATCAATATATTAGCATGAATTTAAAAGTATAAGTCGATTATATATGGCGAATGTGCGGTCAACTTGTTTTGCAAAAATGCAAGAAAGAACTTTTGGGTCGGTGCATTAGAGGCTCCTATTCTGCCCACCGGGTATTAAAGAATGAGGAGGTTAGGGCCGTAAAAACGGTGCTTATGGAAACATGAACTTCGTTAAGGGAATCAACTATAACTTCCGGGGGTTATTCCTTGGAATCAAGACACCTAAACTCCTTTTCTGGGGCCTCCTGAGGTTCTGCGTCGTGGTTCTGATCACTATTCTCTCAGCCACCTTAATCCTCGTCTATCACCAGGAGATCCTGAGCTTCATCTGGATAAAACCGGTAAGCTATTGGATCCTGTGGCTATGGTATCTCACATCCTGGATTCTCTTTTTCTGCCTTGTTGGCTTAGCGGCGGTTATTTCCTATCTGGTTTCACAAATCCTTTTCAGCGTCCTGATTATGGATCATATGTCCCGCATAACCGAACTCATAAGCAGCGGCCAGGCAACAGAAGCTAAAAAGGCCTCCATATTGAAATTATTTGGTTATCTTGTCATGCAGGAGATTCCAAGGACCGTTCTTCCGGTCATCTTCTCCATCCTCCTGATGATTGTCGGATGGTTAACACCGCTGGGGCCTGTCATAATGCTGATCGCCTCCGGCGTCGCCGCCATATTCCTTGCGTGGGACAATACGGACCTCATCCCGGCAAGACAACTGATCCCGTTCAAGACCCGTTTCCGTTTATTATTAAATGCTATTCCATTCCACTTAGGCTTTGGGCTCCCTTTCTTGATCCCTGGTTTGAATCTTCTCCTCTTATCCTTTGCGCCGATTGGCGCAACCCTCTATCACATGGACAAAAATGATGCCCATGTAAAAAGTCCTTTTTATATGGATTCAGGAATTTAGGAATTACGAATTATTATCAGCAGTTAGTCCTAAGGTTATTCCTCCAAATCGTGAATTTGTCGACTTTTTACGAATTCATCAAGAATAATAATGACCAGATTTTGCCCGGAAATTCTGTCACAAATCCCGGCCGTGTAGCATAAGGGAACCTTGCATCATATGTTGTCTTGACTTCTCACTCCTTGTGATTAAATTTGATTTGTTAAGCATTAACCGCAATCTCTCATCTTCTTCATCAATCAGTTGATGCTTTTTTCAAAACCATACAGATAACAGGTTGTGAACATCTCAAAAATATGCCCGGTAAAGACTACTACAATATCTTAGGAGTATCAAAGTCAGCCTCCCCTGAAGAGATTAAAAAGGCCTATCGCAAATTAGCCCTCAAATACCATCCAGATCATAACAAGGGGAACAATTCCGCCGAGGCAATGTTCAAAGACCTTAATGAGGCCTACGCAGTCCTACGCGATCCGGAGAAGAAAAAGCAGTATGACATGTTCGGCGCCGAGGGCTTTCATAACAGATTCACCCAGGAAGACATCTTTAAAGGCTTCGATTTAGGAAGTATCTTCAGAGAATTCGGATTCGGTGGAAGCGGAAGGGGTCAAAACCCCTTTAGCCAGATGTACGGAGGGATGGGGGGCTTTGGCCAGGGAGGACAAGGTTTTCAAGGTCATGGCCAAGGAACAAAAGGTCAGAACCTAGTCTATGAACTCCCGATGACCCTGGAAGAATTGTGCAAACCCACAAATAAGACGATCGCCTATCAGATTGACGGACGACAGGAGAAGGTTTCTGTCAAGGTACCCGCCGGGATCAAGGCGGGACAGAAATTAAGATTGCAGGGGAAGGGTCAACCCGGCCTGTTTGGTGGTCCACCAGGAGATCTCTATGTCCAGATCAAAGAGCTTGCACATCCTGTCTTCACAAGGGAAAATGCTGACCTGTATATAAACCGAAAAATCATGTTTTCTGAAGCCGCATTAGGAACCGAAATTGAGGTGCCGACTATCGAGCAGAAGGTACTAAAACTGAAAATCCCTCCCGGCACCCAGGATAACGCGAAATTCAGGCTGAAAGGGTACGGTATGCCGCGCAATAACGGTTCAGGCAAAGGAAATGCCTATGTTGAAATCAACATCGAAGTTCCAAAAAAACTGACAAAAAAACAAAAATCCCTGATGGAATCATTAAAAGAGGTGGGATTATAGAAAGAAAGTGAGCTAAAGTGCCTAAAGTGAACTAAAGTTAGTTCTGCCAAAAGCGGAATT
>JAUWPC010000253.1 GCA_030611815.1 Desulfobacteraceae bacterium | reverse complement strand
CCCCGGGGGCAAACAGGAAGAGGGGGAGAACCTTAAAGAGTGCCTTAAACGGGAGATAGAAGAGGAATTAGGTATCAAGATAAGGGTGGACAAACCTTTTTTAACGGTGGATCACGAGTATCCTAATAAGAGGATCTCCCTCCATGTTTTCAACTGTACCTGGTTAAAGGGTGAGCCCGTCCCCTTGCAGCGCCAGGAGACCAGGTGGGTTATGTTACCCGACCTTTCAAAGCTTACCTTCCCTCCGCCTGATGTCCAGGTAATCGAGACCTTAACCAAACGTGGTAAAACGAATAAAAGGAGCATATAACATGTTTTACAAGAGAGAGGATAGTGGATACATGATGCCGGTAGAAGGCGTACGTTTAAAGACGCTGGTTCATGGTGAAAAGACCCACTTATGCGAATTCAGAATAAATAAGGGGAGCATGATTCCCGAACACAGCCACCCCCACGAACAGACCGGGTACTTAGTCTCCGGCCGGGTAAAATTCATTGTTGAGGATGAAGAGTTCGAGGCCGAACCGGGAGATAGCTGGTGTCTGCCTGGTGATATTGTGCATGCAGCGGAGACCCTTGAAGACTCGGTGATAGTAGAAGTCTTTTCTCCTGTCAGAGAGGACTACCTTTAACCGTTCACAGATTCCCCCGCACTATGTGCGGGGATCTTCGACACGGTTCAACTAAACTTTGACCCATTCCAGCCCCTGAGACCCAGACCGGAATCCCCAGGCAGGGATTAAACTCTTGACACCATACCGGCAGATAAGTAGTGTCCATTCAGCAATGAGATAGTTTTTGCAATATCAAGGAAGACGAAGATTTTAACACCAGGAATACATTGGAGTATTTAGAGGATTAAAATTTGAGTCTGACGTCCCGCCATCTGGCGGGACGGAAAATAGCCATTTATGGATCGACACTAAGTAGATTCTTTGTTTAATTCCTTCACAAATCGACAGTGAGGCGACCTGTGCTCAAACTCCTTGGCAAATGGCTCAAGATCTACGAAGATGAAATTTCGCTCTTTTTTTGGGTCTTGGTCATCCTCTTCTTCATCCGTACTTCAAGCATCCTCTTTAACAATTTCGCAGAAACAGCCTTCTTAAAGAGATATGGCGTAGAATACCTGCCGATTGTCAACATTGCCAACTCCATATCCACCTTTTTTGTCATGGCATTTCTGACCGGGCTCATGGCAAAGATCCCGGGAAGCCGAATGCTCAGCTATATGCTTCTCTTTTGCGGAATAACCGTTGCCGGCCTTCGCTTCGTTATACCCCTCGGCTTTGACCTCATCTACCCGGTACTGTATGTCTTGAAGGCCCAATATGAAGTCCTGTTGGCGCTCTTGTTCTGGAATCTGGCCAATGACCTGTTCAATACCAGACAGTCCAAGCGACTATTCCCCCTGATCACAGCCGGAGGCGTTATGGGGGGGATCATCGGCAGTTTTGCTACGCCCCCCCTGGCCAAGGCCATAACCATGGATAATTTGATGTTCGCCTATCTGATAACCACCGTAATAGGCGCCATTATCGTTAAAAAGATGGGGTCCAAATTTCCTACTCTGTTACTCTCAGACAAAAAGGGAAAGAAAGCAAAAAAACGGACATCTATCATACAGGAATTCAAAAACATAGTGCCTCTTATAAAGGACTCCACCCTTGTCAAAGTCCTTATCCTCTTGACTCTGCTCCCCAATGTTATCATTCCGATCTTGAATTACCAGTTTGCCTATACAGTTAATTCGGCCTTTGCCACCCAGGGTGGAATGCTGAACTTTTTCGGCTATTTCAGAGGCTGCATGAATATAGTCAGCCTGATTATACTTCTGTTTATCGGCAGGGTATATGGCCGCTGGGGTCTGCCGATTGTCCTTATGTTTCACCCCTTTAATTATATGCTTGTATTCTTAGCCTTTCTGCTGAGGTTTGACATCGTTTCGGCCGTGTATGCAAGGGTGTCGACTAATGTCTTGAGAACCACCATGAACAATCCTGCAAGGGCCGTCCTGATGGGTCTGTTTCCATTGGAGTACCGTGCAATGATAAGGCCCTTTCTGAGGGGTACAGTGGTTCGTATCGGGATATTGTTGGGGTCGGGCATTATTTTGGTCTCTGAAGGACTTTTCTCGCCCAGGTACCTTTCCATAGCAGCGATGGTTTTTGTGGGGGGATGGATTGCCACGAGTTTGGCACTCAAAAAGAGTTATTCCCAGATCTTGCTCGATCTGATTTCGAGGAACATGCTCGATCTAAAATCCTTGGAAGAGAAGGACGTAGCGAGTGTCTTCGCGGACAAGCAGATACAGTCCGGGCTTGTGCAAACCTTCCTCTCTTCCCGCGGGGATGACTGCCTGTGGCATGCGCGCATACTCAAATCCCAGGGCGTTAAAGACCTTGACTCCCATATCCTGACAGTCCTGAAACAGAATGATGACAAAACCAGGATTGAACTCCTATCCATGCTGTCTCCCGACGCAGGCGAACAGTCCATTCCCCTGTTTAAAGAATTAGTGGCTACTGAAAACCGCAATCTCACAGTTGCCGTTGTAAAAGCGGCAAACAGGCTTCCGGCCGGACTTTCCCACAACTTCTGCAAAGAGGTGTTTGAAACAAGTCAAGATCCGGACGTAAAGGCCTACGCTGTCATAGGGCTCTACAACAAATCCCCTGATGAGTATAAGGGGATCATTGATTCATGGCTAAGCTCTGATGATCTCTCTGAAAAAAGGGCCGGTATCATTGCCTCAGGGGAAACTGGAAATGAATCTTATATCTCACGCTTAAAGGGCATGCTTGAAGAGGAAGAGGACAGCTCGATTCTCCCATTTATACTGACAGCCCTTCACCGCCTCAAGGCCCCTGAGCCGAACAGCTTTGCGACTCCCTATCTTATTCACCCTGCAGAACCTGTTCGATTAGCCGCATTGGAGGCCTTTGAATTAGAAGACGATGATACCATTAGAACGGTCATTGGCCTGATGGATGATGCCTCAGAAAGGGTCTATAAGCTTGTACAGGAGAAGATCCAGGTATCTCCCTATCAAAACGCCCAGGTTCTTGTTGAATCGCTGAATATCCCCAGACGTAAGGTACGCGAGGGGATATTTGTCCTGTTGGAATCGTTAAACATCAAGGATCTGGATATCTTTCGATTCGCCCGCTCCCAGGTAGAGCGGTGTTATAACTATTTGGCTGAAATGGAAGGGCTTCGGCTCCTCCCCGAAGGTCAGGAGAGAGATCTGATAATAGACCATTTGGAAAATAAGAAACATATTGAACTGGAAAATATCGTTCGGGTCCTGGCCACCGAGGACCGGACAGGCCAAATGAGGATTATCTGGAGAGGCCTCTTTTCCACTGATGCGCGCCAGCGATCTAACAGCTTAGAGGCCTTGGATGATGCGATGGACATTTCCCTATCAGGCATCATGCTCCCTCTCTTAGAAGGGATTCCGCCTTCTGAGACCTTAAAAGTCGGTATAAAAAATTTCAAATTGCCTGATTTTATTTCCGACAAGGGCGCGGTCTGCTCCCATCTCTTGGACGAACAGGATTGGGTGACGATTGTGTTGACCCTGTTCCTGATCTCTAAACAGGGGGATGACGGAATCGACAGGGAAAAGATCAAAGCATTCACAGAGTCAGAAAATACATTTATTCGACAGATGGCGCTATGTGCCATGGAGATAAAGCATCATGACACCGGCAAAATGGAGGATAATAATATGGAAACGGAAATTTCTATCCCGGATAAAATCTTGCGTCTGAAGGGGATCAACATATTTGAAGGCCTTTCCGTGGGCGAATTAGCTGCCATTGCATCGGTAACAGAGGAGGTTGATTATCCGGCAGGCGAAATCGTTATCAGAGAGGGTGAATCCGGTGAGACAATGTTTCTCATTATCAAAGGGGAGGTCTCTGTTATCAAAGGCGCGGGGGAAGAAGGAGAACGCGAAATAGAGTTGGCCCGGATCTGTACCGGAGACTATTTTGGTGAGATGGCCCTTTTTGAAGATGCTCCTCGATCTGCCACCATTCGCACCGCGGAAGAAGCCCGCTTTTTGGTCCTTCACAAGCAGGAGTTTACCGAAATTGTGAGAGAATACCCGCAGATTGCCCTTCATATATGCAAGGCTCTTAGCGAAAGATTGCGTAAACTCCATGAAAAGGTGAAAAATTAAGGGCTCGCGTAAAAATAAGTTCCCAGCCAACGAGATTTATCCGATAATGCCCCACCGCAGGGACTGAGAAAAAGATGAACATCGAACATCGAACGTCCAACATCGAATGATGAATGAGAAAAGATGAAGAAACAGGGTTTAAAAACCTGAACTATTGATATTTTAGAGGAAACAGAAGAAGAACTTATAAGAACATTCATGAAGAACCAGTGAAAATTGATGCCAAAACCCTTTATTTCAATAAGTTGTACAATTTCCGAGACGGTCAATTAAGATTTTCGGTACGATTATAAAAACCGATGAAAAGAAACGGAAACGATCATTCGAAATTCGACATTGGGTTTTTTCATTCGACGTTGGACGTTCGATGTTCGATGTTCGACGTTCATCTTTCAAAACAACTCCGTGGGGCATAAATGCGACCGGGGATCGTTTACAAAACAAGTTAGCGCTTATGGGGCTCACTCCCCCTCGATAACCCGTGAACCTGTCGTGGATTCGGAATAAATAAATCCCCCGTCCGCCCACCAGCGAAATTTATCCGATAATGCCCCACCGCAGGGACTAACCCGAAAATAATTGCAACCTCCTCAGGCAACGGTAGTGCACTAAACTGCATAGTAACCGTTCACGGGTTCAAAGACGAAAAGCTATCTGGAGATATCAATGAAAAACCTGGATCTTTATTTGGATAACATAGAGCGTTGTGATGATATTGACAGATTTAAAATCCATGTCCGTTTGGCAAGACCTTATAGTGAAGATCTGCGGTTATGGTATTCTATCCCGTTTGACCAATGGGAGCACTGCTCCTGTGATCTCATGGACTCATTTGTACTCGCCGCATTGCTGAAGGCTATGGAAGACAATGCCACATTAAAGGTCCATGGCCCTGTCTCTCGCTCTTTGCTTGACAACTTAGAAGAATATCAGCTCATTTTCAGCCTGTGGTTCCCTGAAAAATACAAA
>JAUWPC010000036.1 GCA_030611815.1 Desulfobacteraceae bacterium | reverse complement strand
ATTGAAGATCTTTCTCAAATTTTGGTATGATACCAAAAAATGGGGGCATGCGACCGAAAGCTGCAAAACACAAGGATACATTATGTGCCCTTGCTTCATGCACGTTTCAAGTATTGGTTTGGTAATCTTGTTGAAATTCGGTAAAATTTGGCTAATGTGAGACAATTTACTTATGAAAGCTACCTTGACACTTTGCCGGGCGAGATGAAGTTCGCCTAAATCCCATATGTCGTGGTTGGGAAAATGTTTTTCAGAGCTCATCATTGATCCTGATACCAAGCAGATTGTTTGACAGAGTTGACAACTGATTCCTGACCCCGGACAAGCCGGTCAAAGTGCAACGGAGGTCCCGTCTTCAGTGAAACTGATGCGGGAAACCAAAAAGGTCTCTCGCAAAGCTCGCAAAGAAAAACAAAAAAATGCCTTGTGCTTCTTGTCTGCCTCTGGCAGATTTGCACAAGATTTAATTGGTAACTGTCTAAGGGCCTAATTTGCAGGAGGAATGAACGTCATGTATACGAAAGCTGGTGTGGGAATGAGCCATCATCGCAATCCCCTTGTGGCTGGACGAGAGGCCGTCGACACGGCACTCAAGAGTGGCGGTATTGAAAGAGCGGACTTTATCTTTATGTTTGCCTCCGTGGGCTATAATCAGCAGGCCCTGCTAAAGGCCGTGCGAGAAGCGACTGGAGGGGTGCCTCTATGCGGGTGCTCTGGCGAGGGCACAATTATCAGAGGGGAAACAGACGAATCCAACTTTTCCTTGGTCATCATGGCAATTAGCTCGGATGAACTTCGCTTCGGCAATGGTATGGGTAGTGGCCTTAAGGCGAATTCCGCCGCAGTGGGGCGTACTGTCGGCAACACGATCAAGCCTCAGTTAAGTTCAGACACATTGGCCCTTTTCCTGTTTCCGGATGGTCTGACCTTCAACTTCGACCGCTTTCTCGACGGTCTTGAAGGAGAACTGAACCTGGACCATCTCCTCCCTTTGATTGGCGGCGCGGCCGGAGATAATTGGCAGTTGAAACGTACGTATCAATACTGTGACGATAACGTTATATCAGATGGTGTATCCTGGGCCTTGCTTTCCGGTAATGCCCGGATCGCCTGGGCAGTAAATCATGGCTGTATTTCTACCGGCGTTGAACACAGAATAACCCGCTGTGAAGAGAACACCATTTATGAGATTGACGATAGACCTGCCCTCGAGGTCCTCAAAGAGTATCTTACTGACGATGAAATTGTAGATTGGGCAAAGGCAGTTATTCATCTTACCCTCGGCTTTGAAACGCCCGGGCATATGGAAGGCTATGATGATTATATGATCCGATTTATGCCGACCAAAAATGATGAGGCCGGTTCGGTTACGATTTCAACAGAGGTCACTGAGGGTACAAGTATTTGGATGACACGCAGAGATTATGAAAAAGTAGCCAGCGGAATTGATCGGCTGACAAGTCAAATCAAGGGTCAGCTCGGCGAAAACCCGGCCAAGCTGATGTTCCAATTTGACTGTTGCGGCCGGGGCAAAGTGTTTCTGCGGGAGCATCAAAAGAAAGAGCTTTTAGACCGTCTGCAACGGAAGATACCCGAGGCCCCGTGGTTAGGCTTTTATACATTAGGGGAGATCGGCCCTGTAGGGGGGGGCAATTGCTTCCATAATTACACCGCCGTTGTAGTAGCTATTTATTAGCAACCTAACCCGGATATGAGACCTTTGAAAAAACGTTCAATTTCGTTCAAGATCAAGGCGCGTGAGTCCCGCTTTAGCGGGATTAACCGCAGGAATATGTTGAATATTTTGAGGATTGAAATCCGAACGCAACGTCCCGCCGAGATAACGCCATATGGCAATAAAAAGATGCCATATGTCGAGATCTATTTTGTGCCATATGCCATATATTGTATAAAAAACCAATGAGTGTCATATGGCACAATAGAAGGCGGGAGGCGAAAGGGGGCGTTTTTCAAAGGTCTCAAGAGGTTTCCTGCCATGACAGCAAATAATCCAAAACAGGAGTTGGAAGCGCTTCGTTCTCAGTACGAGCAAACCAAAGACCTAATTGAAAAAGTTCAGAAGGAAAACCTGCATTTAACCAAGCAAGTCAAACGCCTGAGTAAGACTGAGGTTGAGTTGTATGGCATCCAGGGTCAATTAGACACCCAGATGCAATTTTATCACCAGCTCTACGAGGTTGGCAAGCAGTTCACGACCACCACTGAGTTAACCGAGATCCTGCAGATCGCCATCCAGTTTGTTCTCTATGAACTCAATTTCGAGCGTTGCCTGGTACTCATGTACTCTGCGGAAGAGAAAGCCTTTGGGGTTCAGGCCTGGGACGGTTATTATGACGAAGATAAACGTGTAGCCGTAACGGCCTTACGCCTGCCAGAGGAGGATCCCGCTCTGTTGCAGTTACGGGAGGATCCCCAACGGGTTATATGTACCGAAGCCTGCGACCAGGAACCCTTGCTGGCGCTGGGCCGCAAATTGGATATGGACGAATACATTCTCCTGCCCCTCGGCGGAGATCTCGAAAGGCCGCTGGGTCTTTTAGCGGCAGGGAACTCTGCCGAGATGAGATCATTTCAGACGCAGGTTCAGCCGGACAGCGAGTCTGATGTGGGTCTAGCCAGCCTGGTCAGTCATACGTCCGCTGCTATCAATAATGTAAACTTCTATCAGGCGTTACGGGAGAACGAGAAGAAATACCGTACCCTGTTCGAAGACTCCCGGGACGCGATCTTCATCTGTGATCGCACCGGCGAAATAATGGATGCTAATCAATCCATGCTGAATCTCTTCGGCTATACCCGATCAGAGATGATGCAGATGAATGTCTGGGATACCGATACAGATCCGGACGGCAGGGTCAAATTTCAGCAGGCCACCGACCAGACAGGCTCAGTCAGAGACCTCGAGGTAAAGGTTCAGAAGAAGAACGGCGTACAAATGGACTGCCTGGTCACGGCGACAGGCCGGCGGGCTGATGATGGCCGCATTCTGGCTTACCAGGGTATTATAAGGGACATAACAAAACGGAAACGGGTGGAAGCAGATTTGCTAAAACACCAGGAACATTTGGAAGAATTAGTAGAAGACCGTACTGCTGAACTGGCAGAAGCGACCCTCAAGGCCCAGCAGGCACAAGAAGCGGCCGATGATGCCAACGCAGCCAAGAGTTCTTTTCTGGCCAACATGAGCCACGAGCTGCGCACTCCCATGAACGCCGTCATTGGTATGACCCATTTAGCCATGAAGACGGAACTGACGCCCAAACAACACGACTATCTCAGTAAAATCCAGTCTTCCGCCCATTCACTTTTAGGAATCATCAACGATATCCTGGATTTCTCCAAAATCGAGGCCGGTAAGTTAGACATGGAGTCAGTGGACTTCAATTTAGACGATGTTCTGGAAAACCTGACCAATCTGATCACGGTAAAAGCTCAAGAAAAAAAGGATCTTGAGGTGCTTTTCGCCATAGACTCGGACGTTCCGCGGCTTTTGGTGGGTGACTCCTTACGACTGGGACAGGTTCTCATCAACCTGGCCAACAACGCCGTCAAGTTTACTGAGGTAGGGGAAATAGTGATCTCTACCGAGTTGCTCAAACAAGAAGACGACCAGGTGACATTGAAGTTTTCAGTTAGAGACACAGGCGTCGGTCTGACCCGGGAGCAGATTGCCAGGCTATTTCAGGCCTTCACCCAGGCAGATGTCTCCACGACCAGAAAATTCGGCGGCACCGGATTAGGGCTTACCATCAGCAAACGTCTGGTCAACATGATGCATGGAGAAATCTGGGTCGAAAGTGACCCCGGTCAGGGCAGTACCTTTATGTTCACTGCCGACTTTGGCCGCGGGCGGGAAAAAGAGAAGGACCGGTTTATGCCTTCGCCGGACCTGCGGGGCATGAAGGTCCTGGTCATCGATGACAATGCCACCTCAAGGGAAATTCTCCAGAGCATCTTAGTATCTTTTTCCTTTGAGCCGAGTCTGGCTTCTTCCGGGGAGGAGGGATTGACAGAGATTGAAAACGCCGACAAGAGCCATCCATATGAGCTGGTTATCATGGACTACAAGATGCCGGGAATTGACGGCATCGAAACAGCCAGACGCATCAAACAGCATCCCCATCTCGGCAGGATCCCAGCCATTGTCATGGTGACCAATTATGGCAGTGAAGAGGTCATGGAAAAGGCTGATGAGGCGGGGCTGGACGGTTTTCTCCTCAAACCGGTGAACCCATCGGTACTGTTTGACGCGATCATGCATGCTGTTGGCAAGGATGTCCCCAAACGATCTCTTGCTGCCCGGGAAAATGCTCAGGAAGTTGGGCTGCTACAGCATATCAGGGGCGCCCGAGTGCTGCTGGTGGAAGATAATGAAATCAACCAGCAGGTTGCGAAAGAGATTCTTGAGGCAGCGGACCTGAATGTCTCCCTGGCGAATAATGGTCAGGAAGCGGTTGATGCATTGAAAGAGGGCGCCTATGACGTGGTTCTGATGGACGTCCAGATGCCGGTAATGGATGGGTATGAAGCTACTCGTAAAATACGAAGCGATCCTCAGTTTGAGGATCTGCCCATCATTGCAATGACCGCCCACGCCTTGGCCGGCGATCGAGAGAAATCTCTGGAAGCCGGTATGAACGATCATGTTTCCAAACCGATAGATCCCGATGTGCTGTTTCGAACCCTTGGGGAATGGGTGAAAAGATCCGCAGAGGAGGCGACCGACAATGGGGGCGCAGCGGAAATCGAGATTAAAACATCCGTGGCGCCATATGATACGCTGGATTTCCCTGAGCTGGATGGGATCGATGTAGAGGCCGGCCTTAAGCGACTTTTGGGCAACAAAAAGTCCTACCGTCGTATTCTCCTGAAATTCCGCCAGGATTTTGAAAATGCTGCTGATGGCATAAAGGACCTGGTCATTGAAGAGAAGTATGATGATGCCGAAATCTTGGCGCACTCAATAAAAGGGGCTGGGGCCAATATCGGGGCTGAAGGACTTCAAGCGGCGGCCGAGGCGTTAGAAATGTGGATCAGAGGTGGCGGAAAGGGACTGCCGGAGACTGAGTTTATCGAGTTCTCGCAGGAACTTGGTAGGATGATGACCTCCTTATCTTCTCTGGAGCGAGATGAAGAGCCGTCCCCGGAAGTGGAGGGAAAGTCCGTACTGCTTCAGCCCGAAATTGCAGAAGAAATTGCAGGGCGTATACGAAATGCAGTAGAGGTTGGAGACGTGAGTGAGTTATCCGAGATTGCTACCGAATTAGCCGCTCGAACAGATGGTTCATCTCAATACGGAGCAAAAATCGGTCGACTCGCGGAAGATTTCGATTTTGATGGACTCGTGCAATTAGCTGATAGCATAGAGGAAGCTGCACAACAAAAGGAGTAGGAAATGAATGATGAACTGAGTCAATCTTCAGATAACCAGGAAAAACCCGAACAGATACTGCTGGTGGACGATAATACAACGAACCTGCAGATCTTGCACGAGACGCTTGCCGGGCTCGGCTACAAGTTTCTCATTGCCAAGAATGGCGAAAGCGCCCTTGAGATTGCCCTCAAGGCCAAACCCTCACTGATTTTACTGGATATTATGATGCCGGGAATTGACGGATTCGAGGTGTGCCGTCGATTGAAAGCTGATCCGGAAACAGAGGCCATACCTGTGATTTTTTTTACGGCCTTAGACGATACAAAAGATAAAGTGAAAGGTTTTGATCTGGGGGCGGTCGATTATGTGTCTAAACCGTTTCAGGCCGAAGAGGTCATCGCCAGGGTGAACACCCATTTGACCATCAACCGTCTGAGAAAGCGCCTTGCAGAAAAAAATAGAGAGTTGAAGGCTACAAATGATTTCTTAGAAGAAAGAGTCCAAGAGCGGACGCTCGAATTGGCCGAATTGAACCACATTTATGAACGTTTTGTACCACGGGAGTTCATAAGCCTGTTGAATAAGAAAAGCATTCATGAGATCAGGCTCGGAGACCAGATAAAACAGCAGATGACCGTGATGTTTGCCGATATTCGGGGCTGGACGGCTCTTTCTGAAAGCATGTCGCCTCAGGACAACTTCAACTTTATCAATGGGTACCTGCGGCGCGTGAGCCCTGTGATTACAGAACATAATGGATTCATTGACCAATATTACGGGGACGGCGTGATGGCCCTTTTTCCCGGCGGGCCGGATGATGCGGTGATGGCGGCTATTGCCATGCACAGGGTTGTCGATGAATATAATGAAGAACGGGAAGGACATGGCCTTCTGCCCATGGGTATCGGTGTGGGTCTTCATCTGGGTGACTTGATGCTCGGTATTATCGGCAGCGAAGACCGTATGCAGGGTGCGGTAGTGGCTGATGCGGTCAATCTGGCGGCACGGCTTGAAGGACTGACCCGGATCTATGGGTCATCGGTTACCCTCAGTGAACTCACCTTTTCCCATCTTAAAGATCCTCACAAATATATGCACCGCTTTGTGGATAAGGTTGCCGTCAAAGGGAAGAAGCAATCGGTGACAGTGTATGAGGTATACGACGGGGACCCTCAACCGGTTGCTGTACTGAAAGAGCAGACCAAGGCTGACTTCGAAGAGGGCATCAGGCTTTACTATGACAGGAAGTTCTCTGAATCCAGTGTCAAGTTCAACCAGGTGCTGCAAAACAATCCGCAAGATAAGGCCGCCCGCATCTATCTCGAACGTTGCGCTCGCTATATGGTGAAAGGTGTTCCTGAGGATTGGACAGGGGTAGAAGCTCTGACCAAAAAATAGTTCATGCTTACCCGATCTTGTTCTAAAACCTATGGCCTTATAGACTTTGCAAAGATAATTATACGTCTTCGAAATTCTACAACTTATTGACACCAAAAAGGATTTTCTGTAACTCTTTGACATTTTTGGCTCTATATAATAGTTAAAAAGGTTCAGGGGTTCGGGGGGTCGGAACTCTCGAATCTCCGAGTTGTGAACCTGTAAACGGTTAGAATAGTGTCGATCCATAAATGGCTATTTTCCGCAATCTCAGCGTCAGGCTCAAATTTTAATCCTCGAAATACTCCAATGTATTCCTGTGGTTAAAATTTTCGTCTTCCTTGATCTTGCAAAAACTATCTCATTTCTGGATGGACACTAGAATAATTGCTGGGCAACGAGTCTATTCGTCTAAAATCCTGGAGGAACATGAATGTATTTTAAAGACAAATCGAAAAGCTGGATATTAATTTGTTTCTGTTTATTCCTGGTGATCGTAGGATGCCAGAAAGATGTTGAAGCAGGTCCCACTGCTCCGGATTTCTCCCTCACAACCCTTGCAGGTCAAACCGTGACTTTAGAGCAATACCGCGGCAAAGTGGTACTCCTGGATTTCTGGGCTACATGGTGCCCGCCATGCAGGATGACTATCCCTCTATTGATCAAGCTTCAAGAAAAATACAGGGATGAGGGCCTGGTTATCCTCGGAATTTCCATAGATGATCCTCGGCAGATTTCAGATAAAGACCTGCGGTACTTTAAAAAAATGACCAAGATTAATTATCTGGTCATGCGCTCCAATCAAAAGGTGCTGCACGACTACTTTGCTGGCGAAAGTTTGTCTGTGCCCACTATGTTCGTAGTAGACCGAAACGGAAAGGTCAGGGACAAGATTGTGGGTTATGCGCCCGATCCACTTGAGAAATCCTTAGCCGCTGTGATGAAATGATTATAGATTTCCATACCCACATATTCCCTCCCCTTTTTAGGGACCAGAGGCTTAAATTCACATCGCGTGAGCCTGCATTTGAATCCCTCTACTCCTCCCCCCAGGCAAAACTTGTGGGGGTGAAGGAACTTATCAGGAGCATGGACGAAGACGAAGTTCAACGCTCGATTGTTTTTGGGTTTCCCTGGGAAAATGCTGAATATTATAAGAGGCATAATGACTATATTATCAAATCGATCCAGCAGTACCCGGAGCGATTGACAGGCTTTTGCTGCTTTTCTCCGCTCTCTTCCGGGGGGGCGGGAGAAGCGGAACGGTGCCTAAGTCAGGGGCTTTCAGGTGTGGGAGAGTTAGCCGTTTATAACTCCGGGCTGACATCCGAAGTGGTTAAGGCCTTAGAAGATGTAATGGGCGTCTGTTCCCAAGCCGATCTCCCTTTCCTCCTCCACACCAATGAGCCTGTGGGCCACAACTATCCCGGGAAAACATCTAACACCCTCCGGCAGATCTATGATTTTATCAAGGCATACTCCCTAAATCGGATTGTTTTGGCGCACTGGGGTGGCGGGCTTCTATTTTACGGACTGATGAAAAGAGAGGTAAGGGAGGCTTTTAAAAACGTATGGTTTGATACTGCTGCTTCGCCTTTCCTTTACATTCCTGATATCTACAGAATTGCCGGGGAAATAATCGGCTTTGATAAGATCCTCTTTGGAAGTGATTATCCTCTCCTGAGGCCGCAGCGCTATTTCAACGAAATGAGTTCGGCAAAGATATCTCAGTTACAGATGAAGCAGATCACGGGGCTGAATGCCGCGCGATTGTTGGGGCTTTAAAGTATTTTGGATTAAGGATTTAGCCACGAATGACACGAATTGACAGGAATAGATTAAGCAGGTAGCCACGAATGACACGAATAGGCACGAAAGTTCAAAGCTCTCAATATGAAAATGCAGCTTATTGGTTTCTGCCTACTGCGTAGTGCATACTGCCTGCTTTTCTCCTACCCCCCGATTGCTGACATTTGCCCGGAAAGTGAGCCGCAATGTTCTGAGACCAACCGGTGGGCGCGGGGTTTATTTTCAGCAACTTTCAAAAAGATTCGCGCTAAGTCATTGTCTGAGGCGCCCGCCCGCATCGGCGTCTTCAGGTCTACCTCTTGATCGGAAAGAAGGCAGGGCCTCAGGTGTCCGCTTGCGGTTAGCCTGAGGCGATTACAAACCTGGCAGAAATGGTGGGTCAGAGGGCTGATGAATCCGATCTCTCCGGGCGCCCCTTCAAGCCTGAAACGGTCCGTGGGGCCATCAATTTCCGTGTTCAGAACCTGGCCCAGCTTTCCCAGCCTGATGATTTTCTCTTTAACAGCGGAGTTTGGCACATGGTGCAATTGTGTATCCTGATCGGCAAACCCGCTCGGCATATATTCAATAAACCTGATATGATATGGGTGATCCAGTGACAACCTGGCAAAATCAACAATTTCATCATCATTGATGCCTTGCATCACCACCATGTTTATCTTTATGGGATTGAAACCGAGTTTCTCTGCCGACCGTATCCCATCCCAGACCTTTTCAAAGCCATCATAGCCTGTTATTTTCCTGTATCTCTCCCGGCGCAGGGTATCTAAGCTGATATTGATCCTCTTTATGCCTGCTGATTTGATCTTATCTAAGTTTTCTTTCAGATAAATCCCATTGGTGGTCATGGAGATATCTTTAAGGCCGGGGAGGCTAACCAGGGTGGGAAGGAGCTGGAATAAGCCCTTGCGTATAAGGGGTTCACCCCCTGTCAGGCGAATTTTATTCACACCTAAGCTTACGGCAATGGTGGCCAGGCGGAGAATCTCTTCATAGGTAAGAATATCCTCATGTCTCAGCTTGGCAAGGCCATCATGCGGCATGCAATATAGGCATTGGAGATTACAACGGTCTGTGATGGATATACGCAGGTAGTTGAGATGCCGGTTATATTTATCAATCAGGCTTGGTAGAACGGTTTCCATTGAAATAACTCTATGTTTCGGATATGAATTAGGAATTGAGGGATTCAGGAATTCCTCAATTCTGCGTTAATGGCTTGCGCGAACGCCCTTTTCCATATATAAATCAGGGCTGAGAGTCAATGATAATTTCCGCTTATAACTAATTTTGAGGAGCAGACAGGAAGTTATAAGCTTTGTCAGAGATCTGTGATCCCGGCGAACAAGTTCGAAGTGACTAAAGTTTGCCCCGTGAAATGTTTACCCCGTGAAATGCGAAGCCTATTTCTCTGGGGCGGAGCCTATTTAACTGGGGTGAACTGAAATTGCGGATATTTCAAAGAGGGGAATAGGCATGGAACAATCGGTAAGTCTGAGAAAAACGGATGGGATTGCCCTTATTACCCTGAACCGCCCAAAGGCCTATAATGCATTTGACCTGGATATGGTACGATTAGTGGCTGATACCCTGATAGAATTGGCCCTTGATCCAGGTGTAACGGGCGTAGTGATTTCAGGAGAGGGGAAAGCCTTCTGTGCTGGAGGCGATCTAAGATGGGTAAACGGATGTGGAGATAATTACGGCGCAGCCTTTCATGAATTAGCAGCCCGCTATCATCAGGCTATTTTAGAGATCCGGCGTATGCCCAAACCGGTTGTGGCGGCCATAAATGGCCTTGCGGCCGGAGGAGGCTTCTCCATAGCCCTTGCCTGCGATTTTAGAATCATGGAGGCATCGGCTGTCCTCAAACAGGCATACACATCAAACGGTCTGAGTATTGACGGTGGGGGGACTTATGCCCTGCCAAGATTGGTGGGCATGGCTAAGGCCTTGGAAATCGCCGCATTTGATGAATCGATAAACGCTGAAAAGGCCTTGTCTTGGGGAATAGTGACTGAGGTTGTAGATGACGGAGAGGGAATAAATAGGGCGGTTGAACTGATCCGGCGGGTTAAAAAGGGGTCTCTCAGCTCCTTTGCTGCTTCGAAGAAGCTGATAACCGATTCCTTCAACACCCCATTTGAGACCCAGTTGGAAAATGAGCGAAATCTCTTATCCTGGGCCGCGGATCAACCCGACGGAAGGGAAGGGATAGCGGCCTTTTTGGAAAAGAGAAAGCCGGTTTTCGGTAATCTTTGACAGGATGAACCCGACATAGGCGGACAAGCCGGAAAAGTGCCTAAAGTGAACCCCCGAACCCTGAACCTTTGAACCCATGAACGGCTACACCCTGAAGAACTCATGTACACCGCATATTTTGGTCTTACTGAAAACCCCTTTTCTCTCACGCCTGATCCCCGCTTTCTCTTCATGAGCCAGCGTCATCGTGAGGCGTTAGCGCATCTCATGTACGGGATGGGCGAGAGGGGTGGCTTTGTCCTCTTAACCGGCGAGGTGGGGACTGGCAAGACCACCCTGTGCCGGAGTCTTTTGGAGCAAGTCCCCGATGGGGTGGAAGTAGCCCTGGTCCTGAACCCAAAACAGACGGCCTTGGAATTAGTGGCCTCCCTCTGCGATGAGTTAAATGTTTCATATCCAACCGGCACAGACAGCCTAAAGGTGCTAATCGATCTGCTTAACCTCCATCTTCTGGAAATTCATGCCAAAGGCCGTCGAACAGTGCTGATTATCGACGAGGCCCAAAACCTGAGCACCGATGTATTAGAGCAGGTCCGTTTGTTGACCAATCTTGAAACCACTACCCAAAAGCTCTTGCAGATCCTCCTCATCGGTCAACCAGAGCTGCAGACCAGGATGGCACGACCTGAGCTGCGCCAGTTAGGCCAGCGGATCACGGCCCGGTATCACTTGCCCCCCCTACTGCTGAATGAAACGGCTGCCTATATCCAGCATCGTTTAGAGGTTGCCGGCTGCAAAAGAGATTTGTTTACTAAGGGGACACTCCCCTTGGTGCACAGGCTGTCCGGTGGCGTCCCCCGCCTTATCAACACCATTTGTGATCGGGCGCTACTTGGCGCCTATGCCAAACAGCGCGACCGCGTTAACAGGCGATTAGTACGCAAGGCCGCATCGGAGGTAATGGGTCCGGGGCTTCTATTACGGCCCCGCAAGCTGTTTGGATGGGCGTTTGCCCTCTTAGTGCTTTTGATCTTAGGGGCAGGGTGGCAATTCTTAGATTGGCCGATTATCCCTAAACAGACGATCGTGACAGAGGAAAAATTGCCCAAGTCTGCCCCAGCCGTTGGTCCAGCGGGCGGGGAGGTGCAAGCCACACCCCCGGAAAGCTTAGAAACAAGTGTGACCTCTGATAGCTCAGGCGAGGCGGAAAAAGAGGATGCGGGTGACGCTTCTACTATAGTTGGTGATTTATTAGAGGCCGGAGAGGTAAAAACAGACAAAGATTCAGCCTTTGCAGTCCTGTTCAAGCAGTGGCAGACGGCATACCCTGTTTTACCTGGTATGACGGCCTGTGAGCGAGCAACCAAGGTTGGCCTGCGCTGCTTTAGCGACAGGGGCAACTGGACAACCCTGCGTAATCTGAACCGCCCTGCAATTTTGGAATTAATCGATGGGGATCAGCACCGGCATTATGCCGCGGTTGTGTTAATGGAAGAGAGGGATATCACGTTGGATTTCGGCGCTCAACAGGTAACCTTGGACCGGGCAGGGATAGAACCCCTCTGGTTCGGTGATTTTACCCTTCTATGGAGGCCGGCGCCGCTTGACTCATCTCTAATCAAAGAGGGGGATACCGGTCCTGATGTGCTCTGGTTGAGGGCTCAATTGGACCGTCTCGAAGGTACGCAGGCCGGACCGGATGCACCATCACCCAGCCCGCTGTTTGACGATATCTTGAAAAGGCGGGTAATGGACTTTCAGCGCGCTCATTTTGTAAAGGCGGATGGCATTGTCGGGGAGCAGACATTGATCCAGTTGAATACGGGAACAGCAGATCATTCCATCCCGCTGTTATACATCCAGTCCCAAAACGGAGAGAGGCATGTCATTCATCCTTGAAGCGCTTAAACGGGCAGACCGGGAACGGCGGCTCGAACGGGCTCCTGACTTAAGCGCGGTATATGAGGAGAATAACCTTCCCCGGCATACTAACATCCGGCCCTGGCTCTGGCTATGCGGGTCCTTTTTAGTGGGCGCCATCGTTGTTGGGCTGATGCTATGGCCAGAGGGACCAGGCACTGTTAAGTCTCCTCTGCCTAAAGGTGAATCAGCGACCCTCCCTTTATCGGCCCCAGAGACCATTGACAAATAAAAAACGCCCCCCCCTTCCTTTGCCAAGGTTAGCGAGGGTTTGCAGGCAAAGAGATCTTCAGGGGAGGCATCCGGCACTCAACCTGTCCCGAGGCCGCTCCGCGAGGCGAAACCAGCTCGACCCATTAGGAGCGTTACAGAAAAAATTGTGCCGGCAAAGACAGAATCCAAACCGGTTGAAAAAGCGCCGGATCCTAAGCCGGTTTCCACAGCAGGGGAAATCTCTGACCCAAGACCCGGCCCTGTGGCGGCAGTGGAAAAAAGGGGATCTGTTCAACCCTCTCCGTCGATATATTCAAGCCCTGAAAAGGCCTCCATGGAACCTGCAGTATCAGGTGAAAGAAAAGCGGTCGAAAAGCAGGCAGAAGCAGTAACGGTTAGTCCTGTCAAGCCTCCTCCCGCCCCCGCGGCAAAAGAGGAGGTTGATAGGAAGAGAATAGAAGCTATCCCCTTAATTGGCGAACTTCCCTACGAAATCAAAGAGAAATTGGGGAAGCTGCAGATCAATGTGCACTCATATTCCAAAGACCCGGCCGAACGTCTGGTATTTATCAACATGCATCGTTACAAGGTTGGGGATAAAATTGGGGAGAGTGGCCCTCTTTTGAAAGAGATCACACCTAAAGGGGTGATTATCGACTACGGTGAGGGAGAGGCCCGTCTGCAGGTTTGGTAGGTGATGGGGACGTCGTCCTCATTCCCTGTCATAATGGCTGAACTGCATGGTGAAAGTGCCCCGCCCCTGGGAAGCAGACCGTAGAGCAGTGGAATATCCGAACATCCGAGAAAGCGGGACATTCGCCGTCAGTATCTGAATCGCTCCATTATTGACGATCTGCCCGATCTTTCCCTGTCTGGCATTCAGATCACCAATGACTTCTCCTGTAAATTCCTCCGGCACCAGGACCTCGGTTTTCATGATCGGTTCCAAGAGAACAGGCGCACCTTTTTGAAATGCGGTCCTGAAGGCCATGTTGGCGACTGCTTTAAAGGCCATTACGTCAGAGGACGTCTCTTTTATCTGAACATCAAGCAGGGTTGTTTGCACGTCAATTACCGGATATCCCATTAGGGTTCCACCCGCTTCAGCCTCTATAATCCCATGGCTGATCGCATCTAAGAACTCCTCTGCAAGCTCAGGATCTCTGCACTTGTTGACAAAGCGGTTTCCTGAACCCCTTGGCAAAGGTGAAATCTCGATCCGCACACCTGCAAAATGTTCCTGGCCTGCCAATTCCCTCTGAAAGAGACCTTCGTGCTCCACAGGTATGGTGACTGTTTCCCTGTATACTACCTGCGGCTTTCCCTGATTCACTTTCACCGAAAACTCCCGCTTGAGCCTCCCTATGATGATCTCAATGTGTAATTCCCCCATGCCGGAAATAAGGGTCTGGCCCGTCTCCTCGTCGATCTTGAACTTAAATGTGGGGTCTTCAGCGGCTAATTTACTGAGGGCGGCTAAAAGCCTGTCATGCTCCTGGATACTCTTGGGCTCCACTGCCACACTTATCACCGGATCATTGACCTGAATCGGTTCCAACAGGATCGGTTTTTCTTCGTCGCAGAGGGTATCGCCGGTGGTCGTGAGTTTGAGACCCATTGTAGCGACGATATCGCCTGCAGAGGCATGGCCGATACGTTCCCTTTTGTTAGAATGCATCTTCAAGAGCCGGGCAGGCTTCTCGTTGATGTTCCTGCCGGGATTGTAGACCGGACTTCCGGCCTTGACAGTGCCGGAATAGATCCGGATATAAGTCATCTTCCTACCCTGATCCATCATTACCTTAAAGGCGAGGGCGGAAAAAGGCCCCTTGGCTTTTGCCGGCCGCGATTCCTCCTCTCCTGTCAGGGGATTGCTTCCGGTAATGGGCGGAACATCAACTGGGGCTGGCAAGTACTCTACTATCCCGTCTAAAAGGGGTTGTATCCCTTTATTCCTCAGGGCAGCCCCGCAGAAAACCGGGACCAGTTCCATCTTGATAGTGGCAGCACGTATGGCCACTTTCAGTTCTCTGGACGGGATCTCCTCCTCTGACAGATACCTCTCCATTACAAGGTCGTCCTTGTCGGCTAAGGTTTCTAAGAGGAGGTCCCTATACCGGGAAGCTTCTTTAGTCAGTTCCTCCGGGACAGGCGCCTCTCTATATTCGGCGCCTAACGTTTCATCTTCCCACAGGATAGCCTTCATCTTGATAAGATCAATCACTCCTATGAAATTATCCTCCACTCCCCAGGGTATCTGAAGAATAAGGGGGAGGGCTCCAAGGCGGTCCCTGATCATCTGTACTGCCTTGAAGAAATCTGCCCCGATCCGGTCCAACTTGTTTATAAAAGCGATTTTGGGGACCTTATACCTGTCTGCCTGTCGCCACACCGTCTCGGATTGGGGCTCCACGCCCCCCACGGCGCAGAACACTCCTATGGCGCCATCTAAGACGCGGAGCGAGCGCTCGACCTCGATGGTGAAATCCACATGACCGGGAGTATCGATTATGTTAATGGTGTGCCCCAGCCACTCGCAAGAGGTGACTGCCGAGGTGATAGTGATCCCCCTCTCCCTTTCCTCCGGCATCCAGTCCATGGTAGCTTCGCCATTATGGACCTCGCCCATCTTATGAACACGGCCGGAGTAAAAGAGGATACGTTCTGTCACAGTGGTCTTGCCCGCGTCAATATGAGCGATAATCCCTATGTTGCGGGTATTGGCGAGTTTTTTATCTTTTGGCATGAGAATTTGTCTTATAGTTAAGTAAAGTGCCTAAAGTTTACCCCGTGAAATGCTAAGCCTATTTAACTGGGGTGAGTCCCGCCCAAACACGGGATTGACGAAGTTTGTCATTTGAATCCGTAAGAAATCGTTTGCTGCTTCATTGACACGAGCGGAAAATCTAAGGTATCTTCTTTCGTCTGTCAAGGTATACTTAGTGCCTGCAGTATGTTTGCTCATAATCTTAATCATAATC
>JAUWPC010000195.1 GCA_030611815.1 Desulfobacteraceae bacterium | reverse complement strand
GGCCATCTCCTCCAACCTGTTCACCGTTGGATCCTCTCCAAATACGTCGTCTCCAACTTCCGCATCTGCCATGGCCCTGCGCATGGCCGGGGTCGGTCGAGTAATGGTGTCTGATCGCAGATCTACAATCCTCATGATTTTGTCCTCTTCCTATGGTGAGCTGTTAAATATTATTTAGTGCAGGCGCCCAGCGCCTGGAAAGCTGACCCTACCTGGACGGCCTGATATGCCTTGTCCATGGAAACTTTGCGGAAATTAACCGTGTCACCGGGTTTCAGTTGCCCCAGAAGGGGGAGGTCAGCAGAGATCACCGTTGCAACCTTTCTGTATCCACCCGTTACTGTTTCAGCTAAGATAATAATAGGTTGAGCATCTCCCGGTATCTGTATAGTCCCGGGCACAACTCCCTCGGAAATGATCGATTCCTTAAGGTTCTTCTTTGCCTCTATGTGAGGCCCTGCCAGCCTGATCCCTGTACGATCGGATTGGGGTGTAACCCGAAAAGGCGAGCCGAAAAATATCTCCTTCGCCTTTGTAGAGAAATGATCATCCTGGGGGCCGGAGATTACCCTGAGGACCTGATCCTTTGCGTAGGAGGGGATCAAATGTTTGTCAAGAGATCTTCCAACCGCTTTGAGATAACGGGCTGGAGAATCTGAAGAAATAATGTCGCCCTTTCTAAGGGGTCTTCCGTCAAGACCTCCAAATTGTGCCGCAAGGTTGGTGGATTTACTCCCCATTATGTTTTGTACACTTATCCCCCCTCCGATCGCCAGATAGGCGCGGCAACCGCTCTTGGGGCCTTTGAAGGAAAGGACGTCGCCTTTCTTGAGAAGTTGAGATCGCCACATCTCCAGAGGGATTTTATTGACCTTAGGCTGAAGGTCTGCGCCCGTGATGGCTATTAGGGTATCAATAAGGGCGACTATTTTAGGGCCGATTATGGTGATTTCAAGGGATGCCTCGTTTTCTGCGTTGCCAACAAGGAGATTCCCCTTTCTCAGCGAAAAGGAGTCCACTGCGCCGCTGGGCGGGACCCCGTATCGTCCAAACCCGAACCGGCCGCGATCCTGGACAGTGGTAAGCGGGCCCGGGGCTAAAATCTCTAAGGTTTCTACTGCTCCCAATCGGCTATTTCCTCCTCATCCATGGCAAAGAACTTGACCCGGTCACCCATTTCCAATAGTGCCGGGGGCCACTTTCCGGGATCGAAAAGTGTCAAGGGGGTGCGACCGATTATCTGCCATCCCCCTGGGCTTTGGGTGGAGTATATCCCTGTTTGTCCCTGTGCCAGGGCAACTGATCCCCGGGGCACTACTGTGCGAGGGGTTTCCCTTCGGGGCGTTATTAGCGCCTTTGGAAGCTCTCCCATATAGGGAAATCCCGGCATGAATCCAATCATATATACATGGTAGGTATGTTCAGTGTGGAGTCGAATGACCTCATCAGGGGTGATTCCGTGGTACCCGGCCACCCACTCTAAGTCAGGACCGTATTCGCTGCCGTATGCTACCGGGATTTCTACTCTCCTTGGCTCGGGTAGTTGAGAAGGGTCCAAGGTTTTCAGGAGGTCGTGGACCCTGTTTTGGAGCAGCGACAAGGTGGTTTTGAGCGGATCAAAGATCAGGAGGAGGGAGCGATAGCTGGGGATAGTTTCCACGACCCCTTCTAAAGAATTGGTTTTTATGGCGACAAAAAGCTCTCTAACCTTGTTGTTGACTTTAAGGTCTATTTCATCTCCGAGTTCAACAAGAAGGGCGCGGTCACCCATGACGCGGTATTGGGGATTGCTGTAAAGCATATGAACTTCCTAAAGGATCAGGGGTGAGATAACTTCCCCATGTCCTAATCTTAATCTTAATCATAATCCTACTCAAAATGATTACGATTAAGATTACGATTACGATTACGATTATGAACCTAACCCGGCGAAGCCGGAATTGACTATTCAATTTTCAATCGTCACAGGAATGTACCCATGGGGACGACCTCTATCCCTGAGCCGATGAGTGACTCCCTGATATTCTTGACGAGCGCGACCGCCTCCGGGTTATCCCCGTGCACACAAATGGTGTTGGCCTCAAGCCCGATCTCACTGTCATCTTTAGCCAGCACCACTCCTTCGGTGACCATTTTGACGACTCTCTCAGCCACCTCTTCACTGTTGTGAAGTACGGCTCCAGCCTCCCGCCGGGAGACAAGCGAGCCATCCGGATTATATGCCCTGTCGGCAAAAAATTCAAAGGCAATACGGATGGAGTGGCGGGTGGCAATCGCCTCAAGCTTGCTTCTGTTAGGACCGGCTAATGCAACGAGTATGAGATTCCTATCGAGACCTGCAAGGGCTTCTGCTACGGCATCCCATATATCCCAGTTCTGGACGGCCATGTTGTAGAGGGCGCCGTGCGGCTTTACATGCTGGAGTCTTATCTCCTGCGCAGAGGCAAATGCCTGGAGCGCGCCTACCTGGTAGGTCACATAGTCTTTGATTTCTTCCAAGGTGGCATCCATATTTCTTCGGCCAAACCCGATCAGGTCTGGAAAACCGGGATGGGCGCCTGCGCCCACCTTGTTTTCTTTGGCGAGTGAGATGGTTTGCTTCATCACCGCGGGATCGCCCGCATGGAACCCGCATGCTATATTGGCCGAACTGATTAGGGGAATCATCTCTTCATCAAGGCCGAGTTTATAGATGCCGAAACTTTCTCCCACATCGGAATTGAGGTCGATTTTGTTTCGCTGTGGCATTTTTTCCTCCCTAATGGGTTGTTTATCCGCAGATTACACGGATGTTGCAGGAATATTTAATGCCTGCATAATACCATCAGATAAGGGAATTGACAAATACAAATCTGTTTGGGACGTTAATTTGATTGACAAATCGGTCAGTTTTTGGTCAAATCATCAACCACTTAATCCCGCCTTGGGCGGGACTCAACCACTTAATCCCGCCTCAGGCGGGGCTCAAGGAGGAAAAGGGATGTCTGATTTAATGAGTATTATCAAGGGGAGACGAAGTGTCCGCAAATACCAGGATAAAGATGTTTCGGAAGAGGCGCTCAATCAAATCTTAGAATCCGTCAAATGGTCGCCCTCATGGGCAAACAGCCAGTGCTGGGAAGTGATTGTGGTGAGGGACCTTGCCACTAAAGAGCGGCTCCAGGGGACCCTGATTAAGAACCCGGCCACAAAAGCCATGGTCCAGGCCCCTGTGGTCTTAGCCTTATGCGGAAAGTTAGAGAGTTCAGGATTTTATAATAGCCAGGTCACCACAAAGTTTGGCGACTGGTTCATGTTCGACCTCGGGATTGCGGCACAGAGCATCTGTTTGGCTGCATACGATCTGGGATTAGGGACCGTAATTGTTGGGCTCTTTGACCACAACAAGACCAAAGAGATATTAGGTGTGCCTGAAGATTACGAAGTTGTATCAATGATACCCATGGGTTATCCTGCAAAGGATCCGGAAGCGCCGAAACGCCGTGAGATAAGCGAATTTACCCACTATGATAAGTTTTAAGGGAGCTTCGCGATACTGGATGCTGGATACTGGATGCTGGATAGTGGATACTGGTCGAAGACCCCGATTTTAGCGGGGATGCTGGATGAGGGTTCCTATTTCGGTCACTTAAAATCCCAAAACTCAATATCCAAATTTCAGACCTGAAACCATTAGCCTGAAATCTGATCCGGTATGCATCAATAAAAAATCCCCCTCCCAGGGTTGTTTGGGAGGGGGATTTTTATGTTAGTCAAACTTCAAGACTGAATCCAGATGGTCATCGGGTACGTCGAATACCACGTTGTGAGGCGGGAGTTTTTCAGTCCTGAAAAACTCAGGCAACCTGTCGTCAGCCCTGCCAAAACCCGCACGCCTGTTGAAATCTGTTTCCATTTCCAGGACCTTCTGCCCAAGGGCGCCGATATCATCGCCTGTCATCGACAGACCATACTTGGCATTGAGCATGTCCACCATGGCAGTAAAGGCATCCGGGATATCCAGCATGGGGAATGCCACGAAGAGACAGAGCCCGGCCGTGTCGATGACCGCTGTGGTCACCTGGAGGTCTTTGGAGAGTTTGGCCTGACTTTCGGTCCGCAAAGGATGCACGTCGCCGCCGATTTTCATGATATTGGTGGCGACAGCGTATCCGGCTGTGTGATCGCCACCCATCGGTGAGGTGGCGTAGGTCACGCCAACGCCTTTGACGGCCCTCGGGTCATAGGCGGGAAGGGCCTGGTTTTTGACCACGGGGACACGCCTCACGCCAAACGTCTTCCCTGTCACCCCGGCACCTGAACCTAAGATCCGACCAAGGGGAGTCCCTTCGCCTATCTCTGCGATGAGTTCCTCGGCCCCGGCCGCATCACCGAATTCCTTGACGCCCCCTTCCATGGCCACGGCAACGGCGGCACCTGTTTCGATGGTATCCACGCCGATGTCATCACAGGCCCGGTCTATTCGTGCAATGGCTTCCAGGTCATCGATCTCGCAGTTGGGACCCCAGGCCCATATGGTTTCGTACTCGGGCCACTTGGAAACATGGTTTCCTTTGCTGTCAAGAAAGGTCCCGGAGCAGCGGATGATGCAGCCGGTCATACAGCCGTGGCTGGGGTCTCCCTTTCGCTCGGCCGTAATTTTGTTTAGTGTTTCCCCTCCAACCTTGTCGGCCCCTTCAAAACGTCCATTACTGAAGTTTCTGGTAGGAAGCGCTCCGGCTTCGTTAATGACGTTGATGAGCACAGCAGTTCCGTAGGTGGTAAGACCTTCGCTTGTTACGGGGTGCTCCTGAAGGGCCTTGGCAAAACGTTTGGCAGCTTCCTTAAACGCCTCCCTATCCACAAGGGGCGCTGCCTCACCCTCTGACGGATCGATGATAATGGCCTTGAGGCCCTTTGAACCCATAACTGCTCCCAAGCCTCCCCGGCCTGCATGACGGGTAGGTCGAAGTTCCTTGTCGGTAAAGGCTACGGTGGCGGCGCCCATCTTCCATTCGCCCGCCTGGCCGATGCTGACAAATGCCACATCCAGACCGTATTCATCTTTCAGCCTTTCTACTGTGGCGTAGTTTCCCATCCCTTTAAGTTCATCGGCCGGTAAGAGCTCGCATTTCTCTTTACTTACAAAGAGTTTGTGCAGCATGTCATCCTGGGCCATTCCCTCAACCACGATGGCGGAAATTCCAAGTTTGGCAAGGTATTGGCCCGCCTGGCCACCCGAATTCGCCTCTTTGATCCCTCCTGTCAGGGGACTTTTGGCGCCTACAGAGATACGGCCTGAATTGGCACAGTTGGTGCCTCCCAGAAGTCCGGGGGCAAAAATCAGCTTGTTGTTCGTACCGATAGGCGAACAGGTAGGCTCCACCTCTTTTGCAACAATGGCCGATGTCAGGCCCCTTCCTCCGAGCCCCTGATATTCTTCCGGGACATCTTCTGCTTTGACCGAAAGGTCTGTCATGTTGACTCTCAAGATTTTAAACATTGCGACCTCCTTTCATGGGTCTCCATGGATAGAATTGGGTTATTACGCCTCCTCACAAAGGCTGGTCCTGTTTCTCCATGTTACGAAGGAAAACAGGGCAGCTATTCTACAACCTGCGAAGCAATCCAAGCCTGCCACATAACCGGAATCATATCAAGTGATTTATTTAAAAAATTCAGACTGTTGGATCAAAGCTGATATAAGGCTCTGTCTGTTACAGGATTGACAGACATAAGCGTATTTGATACTTTTTCATTCAGCGCAAGAAAAAGACCCCAGACACATGAGGACTGATCAAATGGCGTTAAAAGTTTTTTTGAGTTCAACACTGCGACAGTACATTCCCGGATATGATCCCTCAGAGGGTACCCGGTTTTCGGTGAACCGGAAAACAACAGTGTCTGAACTATGCAAACTGATGAATATCCCTGAGGCTAAGATCAAGATCGTCATGGTTAACGGAAAGAGTGAGTCATTTGACTATGAACTGCAAGGGGATGAACGCATAGGACTTTTTCCCCCTGTGGGAGGAGGGTAATTATGATGGAAACGGGAAAAGGACCAACTGTTACTATTCGCGTATTTGGCTTTCTCCAGCGCTATATGGATGAGCAGGGACTGCCATATACCTTGGAGAGGAATGTTTCCGGAGAGGGGTGCACTGCACATGACCTTGCTCGCAGACTTTCCATTCCGCCTGAAAAAATAGAGGCCGTTTTTTGTAATGGAGGGGTGATAAACATCTATGACACTATATCTCCCGGGGACCGGATCGGCTTTTTCCCCCATGGGACCCCAGGGCCTTATCGGGTTTTCTTGGGAATGGCCAGGGAAAACCGTGAGCGCTCCAGGCGAGAGAGTGAACTGTTCCAGAACAAGGTATTTGTCGAGTCCCGCCTGTAAGCGGGACTTGCGTAAATCGAGGTAGAGAAACCGGTCGGAATTCTCGACTTTCCGTTGCGAGTGCTTTTTAACCTGGTTTATCTTGGAGGCCCGCCTGCCTCGCCTGTCATGTACAGAAGCGGGCATATCCCAAAAGGTCGGCAATGGCGGGCAGGCCTTGATGAAGCCAGTCTTTTCAAAAATGACACGAAGTTCCTTAACTTTAGGCACT
>JAUWPC010000380.1 GCA_030611815.1 Desulfobacteraceae bacterium | reverse complement strand
GACAAAGAGAACGTATGGTTTCTTGAACACTTCCTTTTTCCCGCGTGCCTCATTATAAGTCCTGTCAAAGAAATCCTTTACCATGCCGGCCATATACCCAAAGTACTCGGGAGAGCCGATAGCCAACCCGTCACATTCAAGCAGGTCCCGGAGGTTTGCCTCTGATGTTCTCTTAAGCACGACGGTTACACCCTCGATACAGGCAGCGCCTTTGGCTACACTTTCGGCCATCCTTTGAGTATGGCCTGCCTGAGAATGGTAAATAACCAGGATTTTACACATAGTGCACCGCCCAAATGTTCAGGGTTCAGAGGTTAAAAGATGAGATAGCTTTCCTAATTTCATACTCTTAATCATAATCCTAATCTTACTCAATACGATTATGATTAAGAGTACGATTAAGATTATGAATCCAAAAAAACATTACGCCCTGAACCTGTGAAGGCGTACCTATTTTTCTATACGCTATGGAAATTAGCCGGAACCGTTATGACCCATGAGCTTGTAGGTTAATATCTCCTGGCTCTTGCCCTTTACCTTCACAGCGCGGAGCTGCTCCATCTGATAAGCCCCGGCCATCAGATCATGGGTAGTCTGGCTCAGGATGATATCACATGCGAACTCCTTGGTGAGTCCCTGGATCCTTGAAGCGAGATTCACAGTATCTCCCACCAGTGCATAAGAACTCCGTTCTTTACTACCAATGATGCCCGCTAATACCGCACCTGTATGAATGCCGATCCCGTGACGAAATGGCGCCACGCCCTGGGCCTTGAGCCTCTCGTTTAAATGGACCAATCTTCTCTTCATCTCAAGCGCGGCCCTGGCTGCCATATCCGGGTGATCATCATGGGGAACAGGCGCGCCAAACACCGCTTCGATCTCATCTCCCACATATTGAAGTATCAGACCGTTATTCCTCTTGATCGCCTCCGCCATCTCGGAGAAATACTGGTTCATAATGCTCACCACCTGCTTTGGATGGGTCGATTCCACAAAGGGGGTGAAGTCCCTCAGATCTGAGAAGAGTAGCGTCGCCCGCGTCATTTCTCCGTCCAAGGGGATCCTGCCTGAGAGGATTTCGTCACGGATCTCCTGGCTGATGTACTTGCCAAAGGATTCCTTTATGGCCTCAGATTCCTTCAGTCCTTTGATCATCCTGCCGAACCCCTCGCCAACGGCCCCGATCTCGTCATTAGTTACCACACGTATGCGGACATCAAGGTTCCCTTTGGCAACCTCTTTCATGGCGGTCTCCATCTCTTCCAATGGAGCAGAGACGCTTTTGGAGACAACCAGCGACAATGTTACAGATAGAACAACGCCTATTGCGGTGATGAAGAGGATTTGAAGCAATAACCCGGAAATGATCTGGCCCCCCATTGCAGGTCCGGCAGTCTGTAGTGCCAGTGCCTTGCAGTAGGCAGAAACCCCGAGCAGAGTAAGGGGGATCAGACTGATCATGAGAAAAACAACAAGAAGACGTGCCTTCACGCTCAGTTTGAAGACACCTTTCACCTCACTCAGGTCCCCTTCCGGGAAAAACAGGGGGATCTCTTTACGCCACATGCTTTCTGTGGCAAAATAGATAAAGAGGCTCGTGCTGAAGCCGCCGATAATGGTAATCCCAAAAATCGTCCTCAGGCTCTCCGTAAGTGTTATCGGCGCCACCCCGAAAAAGGTATGAAGGATGACCGGCATGAGCATACCGAAAATGAACCCGGCCATGATCCACGCCAGAAGGGTGGTCCCGGCCAACATCGGAGCCAGTTGAAGTGCCTTTCTTTTCAGGTTCTCGGGATACGCCCCATTGGACCCATCTGTTGATATCCCGTCCTGCATGGTCTGGTATAGGGGACGGGACCAACGATGATTGATTGTTATAATCACAAAAAAAATGAAAGCCGTTCCAATGACAAAAGGGACCACCGTATTGGGTGAGGAGGCTGCCTCCTGTGGTACGTTCAGGTCCACATTGATGTATTGGAAATAAACAAAGGTCAATAAAGCGCCTATCAGATTCCCGAGAATGGCTACAAAAAATATTTTCCGTTTCATGGTATTTCTCCTGACTTGTTCACGGGCGTTCTCGACCGTCGGTTCATCGTAACTACTCAGGTTATTTAGGCTGAAGGCTGAAGACTGTTAGCAAAGGGTTGAACGTGGCACACGTTAGGCTCCTATTATTGTATTATTGTAACTGCTTTATCCCTGAAAAAAATATTCAATTTTCTTTTCCCTTCAGCCTAAACACCTTCAGCCTGACCACGTGAGTAGGCACGGTTTATCAATCCAAGGCGCTTATTCTTCCAAAAAATCATAACTCGATTAAATTGAACGTAAACCGCGCAGATCAACAGAAACTTATCAATATTTCATTGGATTGTAAAGACCCAACTCACCATAAGGCATTACTGAAATTATCTCCTGTTGAAGGAAGGGTTTGGCTTATGACAGGCCCCACAGCCTCATAGACGTCGTATTCCAAAAAACTACACTAATTCACAAGTAATTACGTCCCCCAGACCCACACGGATCGAGAGGTTTTCAAGGAGAAAGAGGAATCGAAGAGTTTAGACAGGATATCCAGGATTTACCAGAAAAACAGCCTTCTTGTGGCGAATCAGGATGCCTGGTTCGCATGGAATTTCCCTGAAAAAATATCTCTGTGCTCTCCGTGAACTCAAGCGACTAAAAGACTAAAAGAAGCCCCGTTAAGCGGGATCTCCGCTATACTCCGACGGGCGAGAGACAAATCCTTTAGTGATTAAGAATGTGAATTTTTGCGACTTTTTGCGGCTCAATCAAATCTCAACCGGGGTCCAATTTCCATTGACTTATAAAGTAGTTATGTGTAAACAACATTCAGCAGCATTCCCGAACCAGGTTTCTTTTTTCAACCCGATAGGGAAAGAGGATTTGAAAATTCACAGCGAGCGCATTCCCCGTTATTTGGAGCGGGAGTAGGGAGCGAACTTAAGATGAATAGCTCCTCCTTAAATTTGGGAGATTCCCTGTCCCGTTGCTCAACCGGGACTGGGAGGTTCTTC
>JAUWPC010000180.1 GCA_030611815.1 Desulfobacteraceae bacterium | reverse complement strand
GATCTCAAATCACAAAAGCTGATGGAATAGCAGGCTATTTTGATGTTTTCGGAGTCTTCGCTTACCTGTGGTTTAAGATCGGACGAAGATGACGTGGAGACGGGATGTCCCGCTTCAGCGGGATAAAGTTATTTTTTGTTGCGCCCTAAAGTGAAAAAAGGGGGAGGTGGCTCATGGAGGAACAGACCATCAATGATGTGTTCAGAAATCGTTCCGGCAAATACGCCGAGAGATTAGCGGTCGAAAAAAAGTGCAACGGGATCTGGGAAAAGGCCACATGGGGTGATTACTATGATAGATCGTGCGCCATCGGCCTGGGTCTGCTCGAATTAGGCGTGACCAAAGGGGACCGCGTTTCCCTGCTCTCGGAAAACCGTCTCGAATGGCTCTACACAGACATGGGCACCCTCGGAATAGGCGCCTGCCTGGTCCCTATTTATGGGACACTTTCGGGTGAGGAAGTTGAGTATACCCTCAGAAATTCGGGATCCAAAATCATCGTTGTGGAAGAGAGCACCCAGCTTGAGAAAGCCTTGGCAGCCCTCCCTTCATGCCCGGATCTTCGCTGGATCGTCGTGATGGACAATGAGGATTGCGAGACAAATGACACCCATGTTATCCCCTTCCGCCAATTGATTGAACAGGGGAGGAAGAGGCATGAACAGGAACCCTCACTGTTCGAGAAACTGGCCCGGGCGGTTAAACCTGACGATCTGGCCACGATTGTGTACACATCAGGAACTACTGGCGTGCCAAAGGGCGCAATGATCACGCACAAAAATATTATGGCAGTTATTCATTCCTTAGACCGCGTCAGGCCAAGGTATGCCACTGATCATGATAATACAGTCCCATTCCTGCCACTCAGTCATGTGTTCGAACGTATCGCAGGCCATTTTTATGGGATGTACGTGGGCATCACCGCTTCGTACGCCGAAAACATCGATACTTTAGTCCGGGATATTCAGGAAAAAAGTCCCACCATGATCCTTGCCGTACCGAGGGTTTGCGAAAAGATATATCAACGCATTCTGATGCAGGTCAAACAACAACCGTCGTGGAGGCAGAAGATCTTCTACTGGGGGCACGCAATTGGGGTCAGAATAAGTCAATTGACCGAAGATAAGAAACCAGTGCCTGCCGCGCTGAAGCTGAAGTACAAGATCGCGTATTCACTTATCTTTAAAAAGCTGAAGCAAGCCCTTGGGGGCCGCGTTCGTTGGATAACCGCTTCCGGTGCGCCCACTTCAACAGACATCATTCGTTTTTTCAATGCAGCGGGTATCATGGTAGTTGAAGGTTATGGAATGACCGAATGTGCCGCTCCTGCCACAATGAGTAATCTTGCTGACTACAGGATCGGTACGGCCGGAAAGCCTTTACCAGGGATTGAGATAAAGATTGCAGATGATGGCGAGATATTGATAAAGGGTGACAATGTATTCAAAGGGTACTGGAAAATGGAACAAGAGACCAAAGAGTCTTTTTCGGAAGATGGGTACCTGATGACAGGTGATATCGGTACGCTTTCAGATGACGGATTCCTGAAGATTGTGGACCGTAAAAAGGATCTGATTATTACATCCGGGGGAAAGAACGTGGCTCCCCAAAAAATTGAAAATCTGTTCAAGGGTGACCCGCTCTTCTCTCAAATGATCGTCATCGGCGAGAGGAGGAACTATTTGACGGCCTTAGTGAACATTAACCTTGATGAGGCCATCCATGTGGCCCAAGAAAGAGGCTTTACCTTTGGTACCCCGGAGGATCTATTAGACAATAAGGAGTTTCTGTCATTGCTTGATGAACACGTGGCCGAATTGAACAGCCATCTCGCCAGATATGAAACCATCAAGCGTTACAGGATCATCAGGCGTGAGTTTTCAAAAGAGACGGGTGAACTTACTGCAACATTAAAGGTGAAAAGGAAGGTTGTACGGGAGAAGTACAAGAATGTCATTGATTCCATGTACAATAGTGACGAATCTGTTGGCGTTGTGGCAACCTAAAGGCCCTTCCCTTCGGTGGAACACTTGTGCTTGGCGCATCACTCGTTATTATCAGGACCAACCCATGGGAGTGGTTTGCCGTATAAGACAAAAGGCGCCGGATTGATCGAACCCCCTCCTGCGGCCATGTACCCCATGCAGATGTAGAGGGTGTCGTTGACCTTCCGTATCTCATCGTGCATTGAGCTGACCATGCCGGTATTATAAGGGCTGTAGTGGAGGTGAAAGGAATCGCGGTCGTCGATATTCGATTTGCCCACATAGGTATCCATTTTACGTGTTCTGGCCACTACGGCTTTCCCGTCGTTCCCTCTTACCCTAAAAAGGTTGTACCCCCAGCCTCTATCTTTTTCAAAAGGGAAAAACGCCTTTCCTTCCCAGCGACCCGGACCGAAAAGATGGTGTGTAAAAAAGTCGCTCATAAAAGACAACACCCCCACCGAAACCAATTTTGCCCTGTACTCCCCTTGCATACTTCCAAACTGCGGTGCAGGTGAGGCGTAGAATAGCTGCATCACCTCGGATTTTGAAAGCCTTTCCACGTCATCAAGGGTGGCCTTTTCAGCGGGCACACCCAGAATATCGCCGACCGATCTCCCGTCCCAGCCACCTAACCCATTCTGGAGGATATTGACGCCCGTCAATACCAGGCAGCCGGCAACAATGACCAGAACGAACAGCAGTATCTTATTTATAGGTTTCATCAGATCTCACCTCATTCCTTGGAACTCACTTCTCTTCACCCCCCCCAAATGCCCCCATGGCCCGGAGGTCGATTATCGCGGCCTGGTCTTTGGGGGGATCAGGCTTATGGCCCTTTCCGCAAGAGCGGTAATGGTCAGGCTCGGATTCACTCCCACATTGGCAGAGATCGCAGATCCGTCCATAACGTACAGGCCCGGATAGCCCAAGACCGCGTGCCGCGTGTCGATCACCCCACTTTGCGGCGTTGCCCCCATGTGGCAACCTCCCAGAATGTGGGCAGTAACAGATAGATTCGCCAGACTCTCAAGCAGGACATTCAGCGGTTCCCCCTTTGCGTGACGCGCAAATATGCGGGCCGCATCATTGGCCACCGGGAGGTAAGTAGGGGCGGCCTTAGCCGAAACCGTTCCGGGACGAAGACGCCAGCGAAAAAGGGAAAAGGGGCCGCGTTTGTAAGAAAAGGAAAGGTGGTTGTCCATATGTTGCATCACCGTCAGAACGCTTATGCGCCGATACCAGTCGCGCGCGCGCCAGGATTGGGTGGAGCGCAAGGGATGTCTCACAAAGAGCCCCAAAAGCTTGAGGGCGCGCCCCCAGGGATGATAACCGTCCACAAGCGGCCCCATATGCCATTTCATGAAAGAATACCCTGCGGGAAAGCGGTTCTGGGTGATATGGGTTTGGGGGCCAGGAAAAAAATGGGACGAAATTGTCGTTCCGCGGGTCAAATCCTCTCGGGCATCCCGTGCCAGGATGCCCACCACCGCCTCACTGTTAGTCCGAACCACCTTCCCTAATTGCGGGGAGAGCCCTGGGAGGGTCCTGGTGATCTCCCGGCAGCGAAAGAGAATTTCCAGGGTCCCTAACACTCCGGCAGCCAGGATGACCTTGCGCGCACGGAGGGGCGTCCTCCGTTGCTTCGTACGTGGATGGCGCGTGTTGATGCAGTACCCCCCGCCTTCCAACGGAGCAATATCAGTGACCTTCTGCTGGGGAAGGATTTTCACCCCTAAGCGCCGGGCAAGATAAAGGTAGTTCTTGTCGAGACTGTTTTTGGATCCATGGGGGCAACCGGTCAAACAGGCGCCGCAAAGATTGCAACCGGTTCGCTTCGGTCCTGACCCACCAAAAAAGGGGTCGCTCCGCGTCACCTCGGGGGTTCCGAAGTAGATGCCGGTCGGAACAGGTTCGAAAGAGGAACCGGCACCCATTGATACAGCGGTTCGTTCCAGGTATCTGTCCATAGTGTCCGAATAGGGATTGGGGGTCACCCCTAACATCCGGGATGCAGTTACATAATGAGATTCCAGCTCTTGTCGCCAGTGTACGTTTAACCGGCTCCAGGCCGGATCGGCAAAGAAATCGGATCCGGGCTTCAAGAGGACCCCCGCATAAACAAGACTCCCTCCCCCTACCCCCACACCGCCCACAACACCTAAGTGGCGGAAGATGGTCTGGGAAAAGAAGCCCTTCAACCCTAAGGCAGGGATCCAGAAAAGGTGTCTCTGGTCTTGGGCTGCTTGTTCCATATCCGAGGCCGTTACCCATCGACCTTGCTCTAATACTGCCACACTGTAGCCCTTTTCCGCCAAACGAAGAGCTGCCACACTCCCCCCGAATCCACTCCCCACCACAACAAAATCAAAATCCATCTGAGCGCCCCTTTCCCTGACATGCCCGAAGCGGTTTCCCCGGCCTCCAGCCCTGGGTTACGATCTGAAGTGGCTCCTACTCTACATTCCTAACTGCATGGCATCTGCTATAGGCATCAAGATAATGATTTTGGCAAGGCCAGAGGGAGGAATCCGAGTACGTCGTCGAGCCCAGTTTATATTATTTGGCGACCGATAACGCAGTCCAAAATCTTTATCTTAAAGCCTATATGTCAGCCCCTTAGAAGGACACATTCTCGAGACCTTTTAGCCCGAGAATCCCCCTGGCCTCCTTAGGGCCGGCGATCTCCCTGCCCAGTTCCTCACATATGCGTCTCATCCTATCCACCAGCTGGGCGTTGCTTTTGGCCAGTTCTCCCCTTGAGATGAGCAGGTTGTCCTCTAATCCAACCCGAATATGGCCGCCCATGGTCAGGGCAACCGCCCCCATACGGAACTCATCGGGCCAGCCCGTGCCGATAACCGACCAGGTATAGTTGTCGCCAAAGAGACGGTCGGCTGTATTCTTGAGATTAACCAGATCATAGACTGTTGCCTGGATCCCTCCCATGACTCCGAGGACAAATTGCATGTGAAGGGGAAATTTCAAAAATCCTTTGCGAATCAGATATGATGCGTTATAAAGGTGGCTTGTGTCATAGATTTCCAGCTCGGGTTTGGTGTTGTTAGACTTCATAATGGAAGTGATCTTTTCTAAAGAAGCAAAGGTGTTGGGAAAGATGTAGTCCCTGCTTGCTTCCACGTACTGTTTCTCCCATTCGAACTTCCATTCCTTTATCTTTTCCAGTATGGGGTGCATCGAAAAATTAATTGAACCCATATTTAATGAAGCAAGCTCTGGTTTGAATGTAGAAATAGTCGCGGTTCTTTCTTCGATGGTCATCCCGGCTCCGGCTCCGGTGGTGATACCGATTACCATATCACAGCGGCTCTTTATATTCTCTACTATCTCTCGATAAAGGACCAGGTCTGGGGAGGGGCGGCCGTCTTCTGGATTTCTTGCATGGATGTGGGCGACCGCAGCCCCTGCCTCATAGGAGGCTACCGCCTCATCTGCAATTTCTTGCGGGGTAATAGGGATATAAGGACTCTGACTCGGAAAAGTGGCAGCCCCGGTAATAGCAGCGGTAAGGATAAGCTTTTGCATGTCTTTTCTCCTTTTACGACAGTCTATTTAGTGCCTGAACGAAAAATCCTAGTTTTCGTTCGGACACTATTTACGTTACAAACCTCCTAAAACCTTTCAAAGATCGTGGCGATACCCTGTCCGCCGCCAATGCAGAGGGTGGCCAACCCGTATCTGCCCTTTATCATCTTCAACTGATGCAGTACGGCGAGGGTAAGCCGTCCCCCGGACATTCCATTGGGATGTCCAAAGGCTATAGCGCCGCCGTTGGGATTCCATCTCTCCCTGTCCACCGGGTAACCCTCTCGTTCGAGTATCTTCATTACTGCCAGGGTCTGGGACGCAAAGGCCTCATTACATTCGATGACATCCATCTCATCAAGTTTCATTCCCGTCCTTTCGAGGACCTTTTTTATGGCTCCTGCCGGGGCAATCCCCATGTATTTTGGTTCTACGGCTGTGAGGGCGCAACCGACAAACCGTCCCAAGGGGGCATATCCCAGTTCATCAGATTTCTCCTTAGCCATAACCAATATGGCAACGCCGCCATCGTTCAGTCCCGAAGAAGAGCCTGCAGTTACAGTGCCGTCTTTCTTGAAAGCCGGTCTCAGACTTGAAAGTTTTTCCAGGGTTGTCTTCCGCGGATGCTCATCACGGTCAAATATGATTGGATCCCCTTTTCTTTGAGGGATTTCCACTGGTACGATCTCTTCATCAAAGTAGCCTGCCTCGATGGCCTTTAATGCGCCTTCCTGGCTGCGCAGTCCATACCTGTCCTGCTCTTCCCGTGAGATCTCATATTCTTCGGCTGAGATTTCCGCGATGATACCCATAGGGACATCCGTCTCTTTTGTGGGACCGACTGAACGGGTAATCCATGCCGGAGGGAGAAGAGAAAAGGGGTGTTCCTGCCGCTCCATCATATAGGGTTGTCTGCTCCAGCTCTCACACCCCCCGGCGATATAGACATCGCCAAACTCGGCCATGATAAAGCCTGCCGCGGTATTAACAGTTTGTAATGATGAGCCGCATTGCCGTTCGACGGTTTGAGCGGGAACCGTAACCGGAAAGCCCGCCTTAAGGGCCGCCCAGCGTCCGATATTTACGGCCGCATGATTACTGCAGGCATGGCCAATAATGACATCATCAACTATGCCAGGGTCAATTTTGGTTTTTTCCAGGAGCCCCTTCAAGGCAATTGCAGCCAATTCTTCCGGCCGGAAGCTTGAAAGCGAGCCACCCATCCTGCCGATAGGTGTTCTCACACCATCAACGATTACAACTTCTCTCATAGTATTTACCTCCCTATGTTTGAACGAAAACCACGCCTTGGCGTGGTTCAGGCACGATTTTGGTCCCGCAGGGCGGGATAAAAACTCACACAAATTAGGACGAAATAACTGCCACATTTGGAATTTGTTTTTGGATTCATACTCTTAATCGTACTCTTAATCATAATCGTTTTGAGTAAGATTACG
>JAUWPC010000249.1 GCA_030611815.1 Desulfobacteraceae bacterium | reverse complement strand
GAAAAAGTCAGCATAAAAAGGGTCAGGGAACTCCGTATTAAAATACAGAACGAAACCCGGATCACCAGGAACGGACGGCCCAGATTTAAAAAACTACGAAATTTCAAAATGTTATGCAAGAACCTAACCGGAAATTACTGGGTCTCGATAGTTCTGTGCAACAGGGCTTTCATCTTATGGCAAAGCCTGCTGGGCCGCGCTGTAATCTCCATTGTGAATACTGCTTTTACCTTGAGAAAGAGGCATTCTTCCCGGAAAGCAAGGTGTGCCGTATGTCTGATGAAGTTCTTGAGGCCTACACCAGGAAATATATCGAATCCCAGCCTGGACCATCAGTTGTATTCGCCTGGCAGGGTGGAGAACCTACATTGATGGGGATCGATTTTTTCCAGCGAGCACTGGATTTTCAAAAGAAATACAATATGGGGAAACAGATCACAAACACGCTTCAGACAAATGGAACGATTCTCGACGAGGCGTGGTGTGTTTTTCTTTCCAGGAACAACTTCCTGGTGGGCTTGAGCATTGATGGTCCTGCGGCGGTTCACGATGCCTTTCGCGTGGATAGGGCTGGAAAACCCACCTCTGCAAAGGTGCTGCGCGCGCTAAAGATGATGCAGAGACATGGTGTAGAAATAAACGTTCTTGCCTCTGTGAACAGCGAAACCTCACAGCACCCTCTTGAAGTGTATCGTTTTTTCAAGCAACAGGGCGTGCAGTTTATCCAGTTTATCCCCATCATTGAAAGGGAATCCGATTCTGAAGCGGAAAGGTTGGGAATCTCATTTGCTGCTCCGCCTTCTCCTACACAAGAAGAGGAGGCAACTACCGTGACACCCTGGAGTGTTGAGCCGCAAAAATATGGCGAATTCCTCATACGGGTCTTCGAAGAGTGGAGGAGAAATGATGTAGGCAAGATCTTTGTAATGAACTTTGAATGGAGCCTTGGCGCCTGGGCAGGTGCACCGGCAGGTGTGTGCTACCTTTCTCCCCGCTGCGGACTGAATCTCATAATAGAGCATAACGGCGATATATTTTCCTGCGATCACTTTATGTACCCTGCGTACCGACTCGGAAACATACTTGAGGGCCGGCTAAGAAGAATGGTCCAATCGAGGAATCAGATTGCATTCGGTGCATCAAAAGAGACTGCCCTTTCCGGATATTGCCGCGGCTGCGATGTCCTTTTTGCTTGTCGCGGCGGATGTCCAAAACAGCGCTTTGCCAAATCTCCCGATGGGGAACCCGGATTAAACTATCTCTGCACCGGGTTCAAAGGATTCTATCATCACGTCAATCCTTATATGAAACATATGATGAAGCTTATCCACAATGGTATCCCCGTAAAGAAAATAATGGCGGCAGCAGATGCGCTTGTAGTATCCGAGTAGCGCCGGAGGTTAATCGCACGGACAATTGAATGGAAGCCGGGCTGAGAGTCTCAAGGCCTTAGCCCGGAACAGTGAAGATTAGATCTGGCAGGGTTGCGAAATTGGGATTCTCAAAACGCGAACATAACGTGCATGATACTGGAATTTTCAAAAAATGCAATATCCTTCGCATGCAAAATAATTCCAAGCCTATCCCAGCCTTTGATACTGCTCGGATTTCCAAATAAATCCGAGTACATAGAATTCTGTGATACGGCTTACATCCACAGTCCCTCACAACCTACAAAACCAACCTCTTTATCAACTATACTTATGAGAATGGAGACGTTTGTGCCGCCCTTTTCTGCATTCCCCGGCTGAAAGGGTTTGATTTGGCATTTGAGGATTCTTATCTTCCGATTTTTGTGGAAATTAGCAGATGAAGAACGTCCAGTTTAGCGATATGCGGCTTTGCGCGAGTCTTCTTTGGTTCCCCGCTTGTGGTTTCATAAATGCGGGATCACCGTTTCACTAAGACCGGCTTGGCCGGGTTAGGAATTGGGTACTGTGGAACGGCCGGTGGCCAGTGGTCAAAAACACGTAACTCGCAACGCGCAACCCGTAACCTGCAACCCTTTACAGTCCCAGGTAGGTCTTGCGGATGACTTCGTCCTGAAGGAGTTGGTCGCCGGGACCCTCAGCAATGATCTTTCCTGAAGAAAGGACATAGTTCCGGGAGGCCATCTTGAAAACAGTGCCGACTTCCTGTTCAACAAGCAGAATGGTTATCCCGAGTTTTCTTATTGCCGCGACTTTGTCAAATACCTCGGCCCTCGGGATAGGCGCCAGACCCGTAGATGGCTCGTCAATACAGAGCAGCTTGGGTTCGGACATCAATGCCCTGCCGATGGCTAACATCTGTTGTTCCCCGCCGGACAGGGTCCCTGAAATCTGCCGGGACCGGTTCTCCAAAATCGGAAACAGCTCATAGACCTGCTTGAGGTTTTCAAGGGTCTCCTTTTTGTCTTTTACCAGATACGCCCCTGCATGGAGATTTTCCAACACCGTCATCTCGCGGAAGGGTCTTCTCCTTTCGGGGCAATGAATCAGGCCTCTCTTTACGATCTCGTGGGCGGGAATCTGGTCGATCCGCTCACCATTAAAGGTTACCGTCCCTTTGAGGGTGATGTCCTCTCCGGCCGACCTCCGCGTGATCTCCCTTTCCCAGGCCACCAGTCCGGTAATCGCCCTCAGCAGTGTTGATTTCCCTGCCCCATTGGGCCCCACAAGACTGACCAGTTCCCCGGTATCGACCCCCATACTCAGGTCATTGATAAGCAGGGCACGATCGTACCAGACCATTAAGTTGGCAACTTCAAGCAGCAACCTCAGATCCCTCCCTTACCGAGATATGCCTCGATCACTTCAGGTTGTTTTACTACCTCCTCGGGCTTTCCGTCAGCAATGATGGTCCCGAAATTGAGGACAATGATTCGATCCACAATCTTCATCAACTGTTGAAGCTTATGCTCCACGATGATCATGGCCGGTCCTTCGCTGTGTAACCGGCCGAATCGTCCCCCCTTATGAAGTCTGTGCATCGATTTGGCCATGAGGTCGGTTTCAGCGGGACTCAGTCCACCGAAAGGCTCGTCAAGGAGAAGCAGGTCAGGTTCCGTGGCCACGGCCCGGGCCACCTCTAATCGTTTGAGATCCCCCTGGGAAAGGGTGGATGCCTTTTCTAAGGCCATGTCAGAGATTCCTGCAAACTCCAGTGCATCCATGGCCTTGGCTTCCACCTTTTTTACCCACTCCCCTCTTTTCATGGCCCGAGGAGAGAGACAGGGGACCATCACATTGGCAATGATGGGCAACCTGCGAAAGGGCCTCATGTTCTGAAATGTGCAGGCGATCCCCAAGTTCACGATATCCCAGGTCTTGAGCCCGACGATCTTCTTCCCTCTGAAACGGATACGACCTGAGTCAGGTTTCAAAATGGCTGTGATCAACCGCAAAATGGTTGTCTTGCCTGCACCATTGGGACCAATCAGACCTAATATTTCGTCCCTCCCCATGGTAAAACCGACATTATTGACTGCCCTGAGTCCCCCGAAGCCTTTGTTCAGACCCTCTATTTCCAGGAAGGGCTTGCCCATGTGATTACACTTCCTCCGATTCTTCTCTCAGTTCTCTGCGGCTGACTTTGCCCACGTCCGTCTTTGGGAGTTCTCCCCGGAATTCTATGATCTTGGGGACCTTGTAGTGAGCCAGGTTCTGACGGCAAAACTCCATGATCTCCTCCTCGGAGATCTTCCCCCTTGCTTCGCTCTGAAGAACAACGTAGGCCTTTATGAGGTGGCCTACCTTGAGGTCTGGCACCCCGACGACCCCTGCGGCCTTGATCTGGGGGTGGTTGTAAAGGACCTCCTCCACGTGTCTTGCAAAAACAGAATAGCCCTTGTACTTGATAAGATCCCGTTTACGATCAAAAAAATGGAAATAGCCCTCATCATCCATTCGCACCAGGTCACCGGTCCTGAGCCACTTCTTCCCGTCCAAATCAATGATGGCCTCCTTGGTTTCCTCAGGCCTGCGCCAGTACCCCTGCATAATGTTAGGACCGCTGAGAATCAGTTCACCATCCTCCCCCACAGGCACACATTCCGTGCCATCCACATCAACGATGGCTGCCTCTACACTCGGGAGGGGAACCCCAAAGGAACCGCTCTTTGGTCTATCATGTGGGGTCGAGTGGCTCACGGCAGTGGTTTCAGTCATTCCGTAACCCTCCAGGATTTTTGTGCCGGTCCTCCGTTCCCACTCCTGGATCGTCGATTCGTGGAGGGTGTCGGCGCCGCAGGCGATCAGCTTTAGGCGCTTCCAGTTGACCCGGTCGGTCTTCTCATACTCCTTTAGGTATTCAAAGAGGGTGGGTACGCCGTAAAAGCCGGATGCCTTATAACGTTCCATTGCTGAAAGGATATCATCAATATCAGGTGTGGTGAAAAGGACAATCGTGGAGCCCTGAACCAGACCATTGAACATCACCACGACCTGCCCGTAAATGTGGAAAAAGGGGAGAAACGCAATGACCACCTCTTTTCCTTCCTCAAAGATAGACCAGAATGCCACGGTCTGTGTCATGAGAGCGACCATGTTGTGATGGGTAAGGATGGCAGCTTTAGGAAGCCCGGTGGTTCCACCGGTATAGGGGAGGGCCGCGATATCCTCTTTCGGATGGATAGTGATTTGTGGTGGCTGGGGGGGATATTTTTTGATCAGGTCTCTGAATTGATGAAGCCCTGCCTCTTTAATATACTCGGGGGAAGGGACCTCCATACCGCTATAGGCCTTGGCTAAGGCGCTTTTTCCGAGAAGCTTTTTGAGCGGCGGGAGATAGTCCCCAATGTTTGTCAGGATGACATTATCTAATTCGACGTCGGCCTTTTCCACGTTATCGTAGAGGATATCTTCACAGACGATGGTTTTGGCCTGACTGTCTTCGATCTGGTGCTTTACCTCTTTGCTGGTATAAACAGGGCTGATCGGTGTGACCTTTGCCCCTGCCTTCAACGTGCCGAAATAGGCGATAACATACTGGGGGCAGTTCAGGAGATACATGGCCACCGTATCGCCTTTGGTCACCCCCAGGTCTGCCAAGGCCGCCGCAAACCGCTCTGTCAGCTCTTTGAGCTCTTTGTAGCTTATCTTCTTACCGTAAAAAATCAGCGCGGTTTTACTCCCGTACTTATCAGCCATCCGGTCAAAGGCCTCTGGTACTGATATGTCAGGAATTTCTACTTCTGCAGGTACGCCTTCAGGGTAGTATTTCAGCCAGGGTTTCGCTGCATAGGCCTCTTTGGCATTCAT
>JAUWPC010000047.1 GCA_030611815.1 Desulfobacteraceae bacterium | reverse complement strand
GTCCCGCAGGGCGGGATAAAAACTCACACAAATTAGGACGAAATAACTGCCACATTTGGAATTTGTTTTTGGATTCATACTCTTAATCGTACTCTTAATCATAATCGTTTTGAGTAAGATTACGATTATGATTAAGATTATGAAATAGGGAAGTTATTTCGTTCAGGCACTATTTAGTTGCACGTTACAGGTTGCGAGTTGCAGGTTGAAGGGCAGTGCCTTTTCGGTTTTTCAATCAACAATCAACAATCAACAATCATCAATCCCTCAGATCTTCTCCAAGGTGGTGTATTCTAAATGAAGAAGTTTTTTCCCGAAGTTTTTGAAAAGTACCTCCACCTTGTTGCTGGCCACAAACTTGGAAACAACGCCCGGTCCGAACGCGGGATGCCTTACCCTATCGCCCTGTGAGAACGGGTAAGATCTACTCCTTGGTTCCAAAGATGTTTCAAATTGCCGTTTTCCCCTCTTTCTCCCTCTGAGCAACGTCTTAGCCGCCCCCCTTTCGTGTGAAAAGAGGTAGCTTGGAAGGGTAGAAATGAATGAGGATAGTCCGTTTCCGGCCCCGCCATAATTCGACCACACCGGCACTGATTCCTGGCCCGGATAGGAGATAAGCAACTGGTCCTTGGCCCTTGTGGCCGCCACATACATGAGACGGCGCTCTTCCTCCAGATTCAGGGGGTTGCTGTATGCCATGGAGGCAGGAAATCTCCCCTCCATGGCCCATATTATAAAGACCACCGGCCATTCAAGTCCCTTGGCAGAATGGACTGTGGACAGGGTAAGGGTCTTCCCTTTTTCTCCCTGGTCTATATCTGCGGAGCTGGTGGGAGGTTCTAAAACCAGATCGTCCAAAAACCGCCGCAGTTTCCTGTAGCGGTTTGCCATGGGGACCAACTGTTCAAGTTCTTTTTGGCGTCTCGGATAATCGTCAAATTTGTCCTTCAATATGGGAAGATAATACTCCATGACCTGTTCAACCGCGTTTTTTGGCTCTATCTCTCTTGATGTCAGACGACCTAACAGTATGCCTAAACTCTTCAAGCCGCTCTCTCTCCTGCCGGCCCCGGGCCACTCTGCAAGTTGCTGGAGGGGGGTTTGTTCGTTTTTCATCCATTTAATAATGGCCTGGCTTTTCCCCATCCCCACGTTCTTTACGAGCCTGAGGATCCGGATCCAGCTTATCGCTTCATCCCTGTTTACAACGACCCTCATGTGGGCCAAAAAATCCTTGATATGGGCCGATTCCAGGAACTTGAAACCGCCATACTTCACATAGGGGATCCTCTGGCGGGTCAGCTCGGCCTCTAATTCAAAGGAATGATAGGCGGCCCGGAACAGGACGGCAAAGTCATTGATGGACTGTCCCTCTGCCATTTGTTGCTTCAGATAATTAGAGATTAACAGGGCCTGCTCATGTTCTGTTCTCGTATCAATGACCTTCGGTTTTTCACCCCCGCCACGCTCAGTAAAGAGGCACTTGGTATATTTCTCATCGGCCTGATCCATAAGGGCGTTTGTCAGGGCGAGAATAGGTTGTGTGGAACGGTAATTTTGTTCCAATTTGATTATCTTTGTCTCGGGAAAGATGGACGGAAAGTCAAACATATTCCGGTAATTGGCGCCCCTGAACGAGTATATGGACTGGGCGTCATCTCCCACCACCATGACATTACGGTGGTCATAGGCAAGCCACTTTACGATGTCCGCCTGAATCGCGTTGGTGTCCTGATATTCATCTACCATGATATGGCCGTATTTCCGGCTCAACTCGGTGCGGATATCCTTGTTCTCGCCTAAAAGTCTCTGCAAAGAGATGATAAGGTCGTCATAATCCATTAATTGATTGGCCTTTTTATACTCTGCGTATAAGCTTCCTAAGTTCCCTATCTGAGGTGCAACTTCAATGAATTGGCTATATTCCTCCAATATGAACGCTTCAACCGGTTCCTGCAGATTGGCGGCCTTGCTCAGGATATTGGCCAATGTCCCCCGTTTAGGAAATCTCTGCCCCTTTTTGGGCATGTGAAGTTCGGGGATAAGGGAGCGGAGGACCTCTTCCATGTCAGACCGGTCTAAGATGGTGAAGGAGTTGGCATATCCCAGGGCCTCGGCATGGCTTCTGAGGACCTTGAAGGCAAGGGAGTGAAATGTGCCTCCTGACACGAACCTGCATCGTGGATCAGCGAGGCTGGCTGCACGGTCCAACATCTCCTGGGCAGCCTTTCTTGTAAAGGTAAGAAGGAGGATTGATTCCGGGGGAACGCCGGACTCCACTAAACGGGCCACCCGGTAAACCAAGGTCCTGGTCTTGCCGCTCCCGGCCCCCGCTATCACAAGGATAGGGCCGTCTGAGGAGGTGACTGCCTCTAACTGGGCAGGATTCAGGACTTTTTCGTATTCGATTCGGTTTGCCAAGGTTTAGATTCCTTTGTTTGACGATCTCTGCTTTTAATGATAAGATTCACGCTGAGATTCGGCCTCCGTTCTTGATATCAGGTTAACCGCCTTTTTTCAATACCATAGTTGAGGAACAGTTTGTTTCAGCTGCGCAAATTCGTGTAAGGTTTTATACCCCTATAATTTCTTAAACGGTTGGCAAAAGATGTCTAAGACCTGGGTCGAACGGTTTCCCGCTGAAAAGCGGGATTCAAGGTTCCGGGTTGAAATGCCCTAACATGTCGATTGTGTTATCTTAACTTCGCTTCGTCCATTGCGCAGGCCGCAACCTCACGCTCCGTAACGATGCCAATTATTTCGTGGGGGCGTGTACTCTCCTGGGTACCCGTAACCAGCGCGAACCGTGATCCGGTACTATCCATTTGCCGCAAAAGATCATTGATCGGGTTCTTCTCGGGTGTCATGATATACTGATCGACAGCGAGCGCTTGAGCCGTACTTCCCCCGGTATGAGGAGGAATGACTCCGACGATGGAGTCACCGGAAATGACTAAGGTTGGCACCTCCGACGGTGTGACATCAGCGTCAACTTCAAGTATAGAATACCCTTTTACCATGGCATCTCTCGCCATCCTTGATTCGGACATGGCCGACTGCAGCCCCTCGGGAACGATATGCCCGCGCCGGAGGAGTTTCAGCGTGTAGATACTTCCTGGCGACAGCCATTTGCGGATACCATAGGCAAAGGAAGCCGTTATCATAATCGGCAGGACAACATTTGAGTCCTGCGTCATCTCTAAGATCATCACCGCGCCGGTCATGATTGCTCCGGTCGATGCCCCAACGCCTGCCGCCATTCCGGCGATTGCAAAGGCCACGGGGTGTGCACCGATGCCGGGAAAGAGGTATTCAATGAGATGGCCCACAAGGGCGCCCATGGTAGCGCCCATGAAAAGCGAGGGCGAAAAAACACCGCCTGACCCACCGGATCCTAATGTAAGGCAGGTGGCGATGAACTTGAGGCTGAACAGCATGATAAGAAGCCAGGGATCGGTTAGGACGCTCTTCAGAATATCCATGATCGTGGCATATCCGACCCCCTGCACATAATAATATCCGGTAAAGCGCATGACGAGCCATATCATCACCCCGACGCCGAGCATGGCCGACATATGGCGCGTGTAGATGTTGCCTGGCATGGCGTCAAAGCGGTCTTCAGCCCAATAGATGCCGCGAACGAAGAGGGTTGTGACGAGTCCCATGATAATCCCGAAGGGGACGAAAAAGAGGAGACTCCATGGTGAATTCAGGTGCAGGTCAAGTTCCGTGAGGGGGGAGAAATAAAAGGAGGGCTCAACGCCTAACAGGGCCCGACCGATATAGGAGGCGGTCACTGTGGCAATAGTAACCGGCAGGATGTTCCTGGCGTTAATCGATACCAGCAACAGCTCTATTCCGAAGGCGAGTCCTCCTAAGGGGGCATTAAATGTGGCTGCTATGCCCCCGGCGGCACCTGCGGCGATAAGCGTGACAGATTGCCGCGCGGGTAGCCGCAGCATCTGTCCCAGCGTCGACCCGAAAGATGCACCAATCTGGATGATCGGGCCCTCACGGCCAACCGAGCCCCCGCTACCGATACAGACAGCCGACGCCACAGCCTTGATGAGGCCCACGATAGGCCGGATCTTCGAGTCATTATAATAGATAGCATCCATTACCTCAGGGACACCGTGCCCCTTGGCCTCAGGGGCGAATGTCTTTACAAGCCACGCAACCACCAGCGCCCCGATCACGGGCACAAGGATTACCCAAGGGCCCCATGGGTTTCCTGCAGTATGAATGTTGGCATCATAGTAAAATTGAAACTTTCCAAGAAAAAGGATGTTGTGGACGAGCCCGATGAGCATGCGGAAACTCCACGCGCCCAGCCCGGCAATAATGCCGACCGCGAAGGCGAGCAGGCACATGAAAGGGAGGTCTCGAGAGTGTTCAAGAGATTTTGTCATGGTGTTCATCGTGCTACGAGACGCCGTTTACCGCCTGATCGGGCCCTGGCGCGACCCATCTCCCAGGGGAGACGTGCGGCCAGATGCTCCGTAGCCGTACTGATGAGGCTCGAAAGCACGAGCATGGCAAGACAGGAACAAATAAAGAGAGCGATATCATTCTTGAGGGCAGGTACATAGTTGATGAGAACAGATATCGGAATAAAAATGATGAACCAGTTTATGCCAGGCTTGAGCATCGTTTTCATTTTTCCCTCCACAGGTTTGATGAATTCGTAAGTCCTTCTTACATGGATTTAATCCCCCGGGTCGCGGGATAGGCATTCAGGACTTCTTTGTAGGGGATTTAATTTGCCAAGATCCAAATTCCTTTTCTATTCCAGGTTGTAACCGTTCACGGGTTCAGGGTTATGTTTGTTTGACCACCCCTGCTATTAATGATAAGATTCACACTGAGATTCGGCCTCCGTTCTTGATATCAGGTTAACCGCCTTTTTTCAATACGATAGTTAGAGTCGATCCATAAATGGCTATTTTCCGCAATCTCAGCGTCAGACTCAAATTTTAATCCTCGAAATACTCCAATGTATTCCTGTGGTTAAAATTTTCGTCTTCCTTGATCTTGCAAAAACTATCTCATTTCTGGATGGACACTATCTAGTTAAGGAGCAGTTTGTTTCGGCTGCAAAAAACCGTTTAAGATCTTATACCCGACCGGACAGATTTGCGATAACATATAGAATGCGTATGGCGTGACGCTCCGCTCTATGCGCTCTGCACTCATACGGGCTCAAGGTATGGACAAAAAAGTTGCGGGAATAAGAAGAAATATCATCATCTTGGTTTCCATAGTTTCCATTGTTTTCTTAACCGGAGGCGTGTGGTTAGGGGTGTGGTCTGCCAGGTCGATGAGGGAATCAGTGGTCGAGCAGTTTAATGAAGAACAATTAGTCATAGCGCACAGTATTGCATCTTTGATTGAAAGAGACCTCGGCTTCCTGAAAAAGGAGATCTCCTTATTACGAAAGGAGATCTCAGCAGGGGATCTTGGCCAGGAGGCGCAGGATAAGGCTATTCAGAGCTGTTTTTCCCGTGTTTTGGAAAATGGCGTGTGGAAGATTGAAATCATCGATCTTCATAACAGTGTAACCCATAACTATACACCTTATAGACATTGGTCTGTAAAGGGACTCCCTGGGTCAGAATCGGTTGAGTTGCCCCCCATCAAAGACCTCAGCAGCGATACTGTCTGGGTCTCGCAGCCACAGACAAAACAATCCGGAATAAGTGTTGCATTAGGAGTAGCGCTACCGGGGGATCCCCCGAGGCTGCTCCTTTTTAATACCTATGTGTCATGGTTTTTGGCGCCTTTCTTAACGAACATCCGATCGGGAAAAACGGGGTATGCGTGGCTCATTGATGAAGACGGGGTTTTTCTTTTCCATCCTGAGTCTGATTTTGTAGGAAAGAGCGCGTTTGAGGCCAGGAAAGCGAAAGATCCCAGCATCTCTTATGCCAAAATCAATTTCATTCAAAAAGAGAAGATGCTCAAGGGACGGGAGGGTACCGGCTCCTATTATGCCGGGTGGCATCGGGGAATCACCGGCAAAATCAAGAAGCTGATTGCTTATTGCTCCATTAACGTCTCCGATAACCCGCCACAAAAATGGTCGGTGGCCGTCGTGGCTCCCATCTCCGAGATTGAAGGAGTTATCAAAAAAGGCTATGTGAGGCTATTCATGTTGCAGGGACTGGTCATTATCGTTATTTTGATGGGCGCTGCAGCAGTTCTCTTCTTTGAAATGCGATGGTCCCGTGTCTTAGAACGAAGAGTAAACAGAAGAACAGAGGAACTCGAGAGATCAGAAGAGAAATACCGGTCGTTAGTTGAGAGCGCTGAGGATTTCATTTTTACAGTCGATTTTGACGGACACTTCAAATCGGTGAACAGCTTTACGGCCAATTTTTTTGGAGGTCATCCGGATGATTTCTTAGGAAAGGATCTTTCGGGTCTGTTTCCTGAAGATATTGCTGAAAAACAGATCAAACTGGTCAGGCTGGTCTACAGACACGAAAAGAGCGTGCGTGCTGAATTTGAGCTTAGAACAGGAGAACATCAAATATGGATCAACGCGAATTTCATGCCCCTGAGAAATGAAGATGGTGACGTAAGCGCCGTACTCTGTATTGCCCGGGATATAACGGAGAATAAGGTCCTGGAAAGACAGCTTATCAATACGGAGAAGTTGGCCTCTTTAGGCACCCTGGCGGCCGGTGTTGCTCACGAGATCAATAACCCCCTGGGTGTTATTCTCGGGTTCTGCGATCTCCTGGTAAGGAAGGCTGAACAGGGATCTCAGGAATTTGAAGACCTGAAGACCATAGAAAGGCAGGGCCTCCATTGCAAACAGGTTGTGGAAAACCTGTTGAGCTTTGCGCGTCTTGAGAAAGGGGATTCAGAGTTCGCCGATCTGAACCATTGCCTGAATGAGATAATCAATGTGGTGAAGCACACCTTGGAAATGAGCGATGTTCAACTTGTTAAGGAGTTGGCGGAAAACATCCCCATGGTCAAAGGGGACCCTCGCCAGCTTCAGCAGGTTTTTCTCAACCTTATCAACAATGCTGTTTCGGCTATGGAAGACGGGGGCGTTTTAACCATACGGGCCGGATTAGAGAGAGGCAGACGAAAGGCCATTGTTCAATTTCAGGATAACGGCGTAGGGATAAGAGAGGAAGATATGGACCATATCTTTGAACCGTTTTTTACCACCAAGCCGGAAGGGGAAGGAACCGGTCTGGGTCTGTTTGTAAGCTATGGGATTATTGCCAAGTACGGAGGCTCCGTGGATTGTGTGAGCCATACTGCAGATGCCCCGGGTAAGCCCGGCGGGACAACTTTTACCATAAAACTGCTCACAAAGAGACGGGAGGAATAATGGCCGGAAAGATTTTGATAGTGGATGATGAAAAGGACATGCTGACCCTTCTTAAGAGGATTATTTCAGAAGAGACAGATCATGAACTAATCACTGAAACAGATCCTCTTAGGGCACTGAAACTCTTCAGGGACAGCCCTTTTGATCTATTGATAACCGACTTGAAAATGCCAAAAATGGACGGCATTAAGCTCCTTGATGAGGTCAGGAAAATCAGCCCGGAAGTCTCCGTCATAATTCTCACTGCCTATGCCACTATTGAAACCGCGGTGGAGGCAATTCAAAAAGGGGCATATGACTATCTGACCAAGCCCTTTCGACGGGAACGGATCCTGCTGACCATAGACAAGGTCATGAAGTGGCAGGAGATGGTCAGGGAGAATAAGGCGCTTCGGCAGGCCTTGGCCGAAAAAAGCGCTCCTTCATCCCTGATCGGGTCGGCCCAGGTTATGAGAGATATCTTTGAACGTATCCAACAGGTTGCCTCAACTACGGCTACAGTGTTGATCACCGGCGCAAGTGGCACGGGAAAGGAATTGGTCGCCAAGGCCATTCATCAGAACAGTTCAAGGAGTTCTAAAAAACTGATTACTGTCAACTGTACGGCAATCCCTGAGCAGGTCATAGAAAGCGAGCTTTTCGGTCATGTAAGAGGCGCCTTCACAGGGGCCTGGAAAGATAAGAAAGGATTAGTTCAAGAGGCCCATGAAGGAACACTTTTTTTGGATGAAATAGGCGACATGGGGACTCTTATGCAGACCAAACTCCTCAGACTCCTTCAGGAGGGAGAATATAAACCCGTTGGGAGTGTGGTCACCAAAAGGGCAGATCTTCGATTCATAGCCGCCACAAATCATAACCTGAAAGAGAATATCAAAGAAAAACGTTTCAGAGAGGACCTTTACTACCGCCTGAATGTAATCCGTTTTGACTTGCCACCGCTATCAGAGAGAAAGGAGGATATCCCCCTGTTGAGCTATCATTTCCTGAAAAAGTATTCCCGGCTCAATCAGAAGGATATCCGGGACATCTCACACCAGGCCATGAACGCCCTTCTGTCCCAGGATTTCCCGGGGAATGTGAGGGAACTGGAAAATATTATTGAGCGAGGGGTTATCTTTTGCCAGACAGATGCCTTGCAGGTGAAAGATCTTTTCTTAGACGATGAACGGGCGGCCTTCTTCCCTGATCTGGATCAAGGTGTATCTCATCTATCCTTTCGGAAAGCCAAAGACAAGATGATCAGGGCCTTTCATGAACAGTACATCCAGTCGCTTCTCCGGGAAAGCAATGGGAACATAAGCAAGGCCGCCGAATTAGCAGGAATCCAGAGACAATACCTTCACCGGCTGATGAAGGAGTCTAACATCGATGCCGAAGGTTTCAAACAGAAAAACCAGGGGCCGGGAAAGAGTCCTGACACAATCACGTCAATTTTATCTGCGGATCACCTCTCCAGGGGCACCTGAAGACCCAATTTATTAAGGGCATCTTCAAGACAGACCCTGCCAATGGGACGCGCGTTCAGGACTACGGCGATATTCTTAAGGTTATTATCCACCATCAACTCAATTGCGTGAATAATCTTATCATCAATACCAACCGAAGGATTGGGCGGTATACCTTCCTTATAGGGAAGAACGATCTCTTCTACTTTCCTGTTTTTCATCTTTATGTTAAACCATCCCAGGTTTCTAACGTTGTTTTAGGAACCTAAGGGGTACTATGACTTCAATATAAGATAGGTTATGTATCCGGCATAACAGGATAGGAGAATAATGCCATCTATTCGCGTAATAGTGTTGGTCTTTCTCATCATCACCCACGGCAAAAAGCTGGTCAGGATCATAACAAGGTAATCGATCACCAACCCGCTTCCAAAAAAGCCTCCCGGTATGGGAATCGGCCTTATCAGGGACGCTGCTCCGAGTACACTGAGGATGTTGAAGACGTTGCTCCCCACCAGGTTGCCAATACTGATATCCATCTCCTTTCTTATAGCTGCGACAACAGAAGTAGCCAATTCCGGAAGTGAAGTTCCAAAGGCTACAATGGTCAAACCAATAAACTTTTCACTTACACCCAGTACTGTCATAATTTCTACAGCAGTTTCGACGACAAGCTGAGCGCCGGCTACAACACCTATAATCCCCACCACGGTAAAGGCAATCTGCTTTTGTCTGGAGGCAATATATCCGATATCTTCCAAGTCCCCCGGGCTATCCAAAGCACCTCCCCCGGGGTTCCCCAAAGCGCCTTCAGTGGCCATGCTTACCCCGACCGATGCCATTTGGGGTTTCTTCTTAGCAGTATAATAGTTAAAAAAAGTATAGAGGATGATCCCCGCAAAAAGGGTGGCCCCCTCAAACCTCCCCAGTTCTGAGTTAAGGGAAATCACCAGGAGATATATGGATATGCCAAGCATTATCGGAAAGTCTCGTTTGATAACCGACCGATCACAGGTAATAGGTTGAAATACGGCTGCCATGCCGAGAACAAGCGCGATGTTACAGATATTGCTCCCAACCACATTCCCCACCGCAATCATGCTTTTACCTTTAATAGAGGAAATGACACTCACAACCAGTTCAGGGGCGGAAGTCCCGAATGCAACCACTGTCAAACCGATAACAATCGGTGTTATACCAAGGCTTCGTGCAAGACTCGATGATCCTTTCACAAGCCATTCTGCTCCAAAATAAAGCATCACAAATCCGACAAAACAAAGCAGCAAATACAACGCCATAATTTCATTCTCCTTTCAGAACTCGAATTAACAATTGTGTTCTTGCGACTACCATTCCCTCTGAGCGCATCACAAAAGATCTCATCATTAATACATCTCCCACTAATGATGCACTTTGCAAAATATACGCCACAACCGTTAATTATACAGGAAAGTTATTTATTGAGTTTTAGAAAACCCCGTCCTCCGGGCGGGGTCAAAGTCATTTGGCCATGCCTGAAACCTTCCATTTGAGTCCCTGAAATAACCTACACTTCTATATTTTAAACCATGTGATCGTTCTTGCCAATTTTTTTTGGCTGGCTCCCCATCTGCTCTACCTGGTATTGACGCCATACTATTGCTTTTTATCCTGGCAACCCTAAAAAAGAATAATACACGCAAAATAATTGTAAACCAAATGTTTCATAACAGGCTATTAGCGTAACTTTACAGTTTACAGGTGAGAGACGCAACAGTTGATTCTATGAGGTTTCAGAATGGGATGCAAGGGGATGGTACTTGAAATGATAATAATATTAATGGATTAAAGGTAGATTATAATAAATCTTGTTCTCTTCTTTTTGTTGGCACATATCTTGATACAAACGATTCATAGAAATTTGATGCTTAATTGGGATCTTGATAATTATTAATCGGGCCATGGGAAATTCAGGTGTGATAATCTTTTAAATCAGGAGGTAGATCAGGAATGGAAAAAGTTGAAAAAAGAGACGGTTGGGAGGTGGCAAGGGAGCTTGAAGCGGAGAAGACGCTTTTTGAAAGGCTCGTTCCCGAATGGAAACAGATAAAGGGGGCCTTGTTGGGGATTGCGGCCCTGTCCTTAGTCTTCCTGTTAGGATGGTGGTTAGCCGGCAACCCCTTCGAGGCCACCCAGAGAATCCCGTCCGAAATTGTCAAGGCAAGGGGCTGGGTAGACACCAACCAGTGGGCTATTATATGGTCGGTGGTCCTTGTCGCCATGTTTTTTGAGTTCATGGATGCCTCTGCAGGCATGGGATTCGGAACCGCACTCACACCCCTCTTGTTAGTTATGGGGTTTGACCCTAAGCAGATTGTCCCTGCCGTCATGATCCAGCAGGGTGTGGCAGGTCTGGTGGGGGCCTTTCTGCATAGGGAGTTTGAAAACGTGGAATGGAAATTCAAGCCCATGTCCGAGACCATCAAGCTGTGGCTCATTATTTCCATAGTGGGGTGTATAGCAGTGACCTTTTCCATAACCGCGGTCTATGCCTATCTACACGTTGCAAAGATATGGATAAAGCTCTACGTGGCTATCCTGCTCTTAATGATGGGTGTCATATCCCTCTATCAGGGGAGGAAAGACAATCCTTACAAGCCAAAAAAGATGTTTGGTTTCGCTGCCTTGGCCGGGTTTAATAAAGGTGTGGGTGGCGGCGGATACGGGCCTGTGGTGACCATAGGGGGCCTTATGTCCGGTGTCCCGGTCAAGAGCATGTTGGCGGTTACGGCCATATGCGAGGGGACGGTGAGCACCTTCGCCATCCTGGTCTGGATAGCTCTGTTGTCAGGGGGGGTAGTCATAGATTACATCCTGCTCCCCTCGCTGATGTTAGCCACCATATTTTCCGCGGTTGCCGCGCCATACATGATACGGGTTTTTCCCGAGAAATTGTGGAAGATCGTGGTCCCGGCATATTGCGTCGTGGTGGCGGTCCTCTGCTTCTGGAAGATCGTTCCGGAGGTATGGAATAAATTAGTCGGGTAGCGCTGAATTCAACCTCCGACAGGGGACCCCTGCACCCACATGACAGGGGTCCCCTCAACTATAAAGATGCTTCACGGATGAGGTAACGCCATGAGTGATAATATGAAAAGCCCACAAATCGACAACCAGGGAAGCCCTTTCAGGAGAGGGGGGGATACGAAGGACTTTTTCCGGCAGAGAATGACCGGTTTCGGCCTCACCATGATTGTAATGGGTGTCTGTTTCCCCCTCTATTACTTGGGGCTTTTCGGGGGCGTAGAAGGCCCGCTAACCCCTGCCCACTTGGGGGAAAGATTAGGGGGGATGGGTGTTTCCAAGACCCATATGTTAATGCTCTTTCTCTCTTTCCTGATTTTTGCCATAACGTGGAACTGGATCTATAACCTCGTAAGTCTTTCGATCGGATCACGCATGACCTGTAACAAAACCGATACCCACGGCATACCGTGCGGCGCTCCGGTAAGGCGAAGGAGAGTTGCCCGTAAGAAGACCGGAGATGTGGTTACACAATATGTATGCACCCACGGCCACAAGCGGCCCGAGGCGCACTTCCATCCTGTAAAAAAGGGCACTGTCAGTCACACGCTCTGGGTTATTTCCCTGACATTTTGTGTCATCATAGTCTGTCTGTCCTGACGGTACGATATTTCCAGGGCGCCCGAGGAAAAAATCCGCCGGGATTACCGACTGTAGGCTAAAAAAATGAAAACCGGACAACTCTTTTTGTTAGTGGTCCTCAGTCTGACGGGCTTTGTCACATCTTTTGGCGCCTACATTGTAGCAGCCAACCTGCCCTCTTATTCTCAGGAGACCGGTGCAGGCCTGATCATTATTGGAATATTGATCGCCCTCTACGATGTTGCGGAGATCCTTGTCAAACCCCTTGGCGGGCTGCTTTCAAAAAAGTGGGGAGAATGGTTTGTCCTGCGCATGGGGCTTATCATTTTCTCCCTGGCCTCAGGGCTCTATATGATACTTGCCCCCCCCCAGGGGTTGATTCTGGTTAGGCTCCTGCAAGGGGCGGGCGCCGCCCTTTTTTCGGTGATGTCCATGACCTTGCTCATACGGCACTTCATGGAGAGAAAAGGGATGGCCTTAGGTGTTTACGGCACCTGCAAGAGCGCCGGATATGTGCTGGCCCCTACCATTGGGGGCCTTTTTGTTTACTATCATGGTTTTGGTTCCATTTTCCCCCTTTGTCTCGGAGTGGGCTTAATGGTGATCATTCTCACCTATCTAATCCGCCCCCGGGCCAACATATCCGCTTTTCCACCGGCCTCCAAAGATGACAGCGAAGACCACGCCTTTAAAGATCTTCTTCATTCTCTGAAAAACAGGCAGACCCTGCCCATCTTTTTGATCATGTTTTTCAATATGATTTTCATGGCTGCCTTTTTTGGTTTCATGCCAGTATTGCTTTCGAGAAAGGGGTTAGATCCGCTCGATGCCGGTATCGTTCTTGCTATTAATGCGACAGTGTATCTTGCGGTCCAGCCTTTTGCCGGGAGGCTTTCGGATACCGTAGGCCGAAAGAAGCTGATCGCTTTAGGTTTAACGCTCTCCACATTATCGGTCTCCGTTATTCCTTTCCTCCAGTATCCCTTTTATATCGGGGCTGCCTGTCTTATGGCACTCGGCATAGGCTGTGTTTCCCCATTGGGAGAGGCCTTTGTGGGAGATGTGAGCGAAGAAAGCGCCCTGGCCCTCAATTTGGGTGTGGCTGGCTCGTACAAAGAGTTGGGGGAGATGTTCGGCCCTATTTCGATGGGGTTCATAGGCCAGATGATTGGTCTCAAATGGGCCTTTTTGATGGTAGGTATAGCAGGGATAGGAAGCCTGTTCTCTCTTACGTTCTTAAGAGAAAAGACAAAATCTCCAGTTGATAGTATTAGAATTTCTTGCTAA
>JAUWPC010000241.1 GCA_030611815.1 Desulfobacteraceae bacterium | reverse complement strand
GACTTTTTTATCAGGATAATGGAACCTAATAAATCAGAAACAGATCACCTGGCGCGCCAGGCATCCAAAGTGATGGGCCTGAAAAAGATGGCCGCCATCTATGATCTGTCCAATCGTGCCTATACAGAAGGATATTTCAATAATTTTAAACAGGAGTTCGAAGGCCTTGGGGGAAGGGTTGTACATGTAGAGACCTTTACATCAGGAAAGGATGTGGATTTCGTGAAGTCAGCCGATTTATTACTTAAGCCTGATCCTGACGGGGTGCTGATAGTGACAGGCGGCCCTGATGCGGCCATGATCTCCCAGCGCATTAGGATGACGGGCTCAAAGGTCCCTATCATTTCATGCGGCTGGGCCATGACAGCCGATCTCATACATGACGGCGGGCCTGCAGTGGAAGGCGTTATTTTCTCCCAACTGTTTAATAGGGAAAGCCGGCAGAAAACCTACCTGGAATTCAGGAAACGATTTGAAGAACGTTTCGGTGAAGCGCCAAATTTTGCTGCCGCACATGGATATGAGGCAGCCCTTGCCCTATTCAAGGCATTATCAAAAAACGCCGATCCGCAAGAACTAAAGGCCACCATGCTGCAGCAGGACACATTTGAGGGTGTTCAGGGGGATTTCAAGGTGGATAAATATGGGGATCCTCAACGCAAGCGATTCTTGATCACTGTTAAGAATGGTCAGTTCCAGACTGCAGAAAATGTCCTCAAATAACCTTTGCCCCTTTACTGGAGAGCAGAGGACAATTAGCCAGCACCGGATAAGTTTAATGAGGAACTGTTTCAACCTGAGGTGTAGAGAATGAAGGTCTCTTTTAGCTTCAAAGACACATTGATCTTCAATTTCATTCTCGTGGCCATATTGCCTGTCATTCTAATAGGTTTCATTACCTTATATATTTTCACCGGATATCTCGAGAAAGAGATTACTCGCAAAAACTTCCTTTTGGCCAAATCTGTAAGTGGGGAAATAGGGGCATTCCTTGATCAACCTAAGGACATGCTGAGACAGATAGAGACAATGATCGAAGGGGGCGGCTTGTCCAATGAGGATCTGTTCGTAGCTTCCCTGGAATCTATTATTTCCAACTATCCTGTTTTTGAGATGATTGAGGTCATCGATCAAGAGGGACTGGTCAAAAAAGTGGTCCCTTTTCGGAAGGATTATATCGGCCTCAATATGTCGGGCAAGCACTTTTTTAAGGAAATAGAGAAGGTCAGGGATCTTTACTGGTCATCCACCCATATTTCCTCTCACACTGGGGAGCCAACCTTAACCATCGCCCTGCCCCTGCGAAAGGGAGTTTTGGCCGGGATTTTGAATCTGGGTGTACTCGGTGATTTTATCGACCGTTTGAAGAGAGGCCCTATGGAAATTGGGGTGGTTGACCGAAACGGAACCTTTATTGCCCATTCTGTCAGGTCAAATGTTTACCAGCGGGTCAATGTGCGCGCACTTGAGGGCGTTCGGCAGGCCCTATTGGGCATAGAGGGGAACTACCGCGTCCGGCAGGGGGGACAAGAGGTGTTTTTAAGTGTCGCTCTTGTTCCCCAAACCGGCTGGCCTGTGGTGGTTATTCAAACGGTCGACCAGGCGTTTGCGCCAGTAAATAGAGTGAGAAACATCTTCTGGATTGGGATCGGACTGGCCGTTATTTTGGCCCTGATCATGGCGCTTTTCAGAGTAAAAAGGGTATTAAGGCCCCTGTCCCGTCTAATCTCAGACGCCAAAAAGATCGCCAAAGGAGATTATGATTTCCCTCCTCAGCCAAAGAGCTATCCCGAGATTGATGAGTTATCAGGAGATTTTAGGATGATGGCAGAGGCAGTGGCAGGCCGGGAGAAAACCCTTAAGCACTCAGAAAAGAGATTCCGGGACCTTTTCAATTCCATTAGCGATCTTATCTATACTCAGGATCTCGAGGGACGATTCCTTTCGGTAAACCCGGCAATGAGCAAGATCTTCGGGCACGATCATGGGGAACTCATAGGACGCAGGGCTGCAGATTTCATGAATCCGGAGTTGAGGCCCTTATTCGAACGCGAGTACTTGGGACGGATTAAGAAAGACGGCTATTATGAGGGAGTTTCAGGTTATTTTGCAAAGGATGGTCACAAAATATATATCGAGTACCATAGTTCGTTAGTCGAGTCAGGGGATGACAAGCCCTATATAAGTGGCACGGGCAGGGATGTGACCGAACGCGTCCTTGCGGAAAGACAGGTCAAGAAACTCCAGGAACAGATGTTCCAGTCTAAAAAGATGGAAGCCATCGGTACCTTAGCAGGAGGGATTGCCCATGATTTTAACAATCTTCTCATGGGCATCCAGGGAAACATTTCTCTGATGCTCATGGATCTGGACCCCGGCAATCCCTATTACGAGAGACTGAGAAACATGGAACAACAGATTCGCAGGGGAGCGGATCTGACAAAACAACTCCTCGGTTTTGCCAGGGGCGGGAAATACGAGGTCAAACCAACCGATCTGAATGGAGTTATTAGGAATCAATGTCGAATGTTTGGTCGCACAAAGAAAGAGATCACTGTTCAAGAAAAATTTCAAAAGGATCTCTGGGTAGTGGAGGTGGATCAAGGACAAATTGAGCAGGTTTTATTGAACCTTTATGTCAATGCCTCGCAGGCCATGCCCGGGGGTGGAGAGCTTTTTGTGCAAACGGAAAATGTTGTGCTTGATAAGGAGCATGTTAAAGCGTTTGATTTAGCGCCTGGTAAATATGTAAAAATTTCGGTGACTGACACTGGTGTGGGAATAGACGAGAATGTCTTAGAGAGGATATTCGATCCGTTTTTTACCACAAGGGTAATAGGGAAAGGGACCGGGTTGGGGCTTGCCTCGGCTTACGGCATTATCAAGAACCACGGCGGTATCATCGATGTTAATAGCGAAAAAGGGAAGGGGAGCACATTTAATATCTACCTGCCAGCGGTAGACGCAGAGAGCCTGGCGCAAAGGGCAGAGAGCAAAAGGGAACCTGAAATAGCCCGAGGTTCGGAGACTATTCTTCTTGTGGATGATGAGGAAATGATAATTGATGTTGGGGAAGAGATGTTGAATATGATGGGCTATAAGGTCCTGATTGCGAGTAGCGGAAAGGAGGCAATAGAGATCGTTGGCAAAGCGCATAGGGCGAAGCGCAGCACTATGCCCTCTGCGCCTGATCTGGTCATCTTAGATATGATTATGCCGGGTATAGGTGGTGGCGAGGCCTTTGACAGACTGAAAGAGATCGACCCTGACATAAAAGTGCTTCTCTCAAGTGGCTATAGCATCAATGGCCAGGCGACCGAAATATTAGACCGGGGATGCAAAGGCTTTATTCAGAAACCTTTCGATATAAAAGAGCTATCTCTAAGAATAAGGGAGGTTTTGGATTTCAACACGGAATGAACGGAGTAAATATGAGGATATTAGTTGTTGAAGACGACAAGAAGATTGCCTCATTTATTTCAAAGGGGCTGAAAGAGGCAGGCTTTGCCGTTGATGTGGCCAATGACGGTGTTGACGGTCTTCATCTTGGACTCACCGAGCCCTATGCCGCGGCAGTGGTAGATATCATGCTTCCCGGGTTAGATGGAATTTCTCTAATTGAACGGCTCCGCACAAAAAGGATTACGACTCCGGTTATCATCCTCAGCGCAAAGCGCTCTGTGGACGATCGCGTCAAGGGCCTCCAGAGCGGGGGCGATGACTACATGACAAAGCCCTTTTCATTTTCAGAACTCTTAGCTCGAATCCATGCCCTGATCCGAAGATCGACCCGGGAGTCGGAACCCTCTACCCTCAGGGCAGGAAGTCTGACCATAGATCTCCTGGCCCGTGCAGTAAAACGTGGTGACGAGGACATTAGCCTCCCGTCCCGTGAGTTTGCCCTGTTAGAGTACCTTATTCGAAACAAGGGCCGCATCATTTCTAAGACCTCCATCTTGGAGCATGTATATGACTACAGCTTTGACCCCCAGACTAATGTGGTGGATGTCTTGGTCTGCAGGCTGCGCAATAAAGTCGATAGGGATTTTGACCGGAAGATGATCCATACTGTCCGTGGAATGGGATATGTCCTCAAAGAAGAGCAGTAAAGTCGGATTAACGTTCAGTCTGCAACTGAGCGTTTTGTACGCCCTTTTTTTTGTCATCAGTTCAGGCGGCCTGTTCGTAGTGGCCTACTATCTCATAGATAACCTGCTTGAACAGAGGGAGCGGGAAATTGTCCGGGACCGTATCCAGGAGTACCGGGCATGGTACGAGGAGGGAGGGCTCCGCGCCCTCAAGGCCCGCTTTGATGAGCAGACCGATACTGCCCGTGATATCCTGTTTGTCCGCATTGTGGGCCCGCTGAACCAGGTTTTGTTTGTCAGTATCCCTGAGGGATTTAAAGGGTTTGGTTACGATAAACTAAAGGTTATTCCCCGCACTGAGAGGGATTTGTGGCTTTCCATCAAGGACCAGGCCGAGAAAGGCGCCTGGACCATTGGTGTGGCTCCTCTACGTGGAGGGCTTGAACTCCAGGTCGGTAAAAGCTCAACCCAGAGCCAGGAACTACTTTCGTTTTTTAGGACCGTTTTTCTAATATTCAGTGTCCCGATTCTCTTGTTAGGGATTATCGGCGGTGGTCTGCTGACGTTCCGCGCGATCAGGCCGATTCGCCATCTGATTCAGACGGTCAAAGATATCCTGAAAACAGGAAAAATGAGCCTGCGCGTCCCCGTACGAAAGGAACGGGGGGAGATGTATGAACTGGTGGGCCTTTTCAATCAGATGTTAGACAGAAATGATTTGCTGATTCAGGCAATGCACAATTCCTTAGACAATGTTGCCCATGACCTGCGGACCCCTATGACACGCCTGCGAGGGGTGGCTGAGTTTGCCTTGCAGGATACACAGGATCCGAACGCATGCAGGGAGGCCTTAGCCGACTGCATGGAGGAATCCGAGCGGGTGCTGACCATGCTTAACGCCCTGATGGATGTGGCTGAGGCTGAAACCGGGGTCATGAGATTAGAGATGACGGAAGTGTCGGTCCCGGAGGTAATTAATTCTGTTGTTGATCTGTATGAGGTGGTGGCAGAAGAGAAGGGGATCAGTGTGAATAAAGAGCTCCCCGGGGAGTTGTTAATTAATGCCGATCAAACCCGTTTTCAACAGGTCATTGCCAACCTGCTTGACAATGCCCTAAAGTACAGCGATCAGGGCCAGGAGATCGAGATATCCGCCCGGAACAGCGAAGGATACGCATTAATCTCGGTCTCTGATCAGGGAATGGGGATCCCGCCCAATGAGATCAAAAAGATCTGGGACCGTCTGTACAGGGGGGATCATAGTCGTTCAAGACGGGGGCTTGGCCTGGGCCTGAGCTTTGTCCGG
>JAUWPC010000321.1 GCA_030611815.1 Desulfobacteraceae bacterium | reverse complement strand
TCTACAGGGACACAGGCCATGCGAAAGGGCGCATACGACTACCTGATGAAGCCCTGCGATATAGAGGACCTGACGGAAAAATTGAGAGAGGCCTACCATGTGGAGAGCATCAAGCGCCATCCGATCCTGTGGGTCCGGCAAACGGTGAATGAGATTACCCTCGGTTCTTTTAAGAAACTGCGATACGAAGACCCTGTTATCGATGCACTTGAGATATTTGACCCAAAGACGCGGAAGACGGTGGTGGAAGAGGTCTATATTCAGGACCATGAGGATCGTCTTATCGGCATTGTCACCAAACGGGACCTGCTCAATGAGGCTCAGGATGCCAATCCCGAACTCTCTCTCGACTGGACCCAGGTGATGGAAAATCCGGAACTCCTCCCCCCACGGACATTAGGCCAGGTGATGCGGCCTGACCGGCCTGTCACCACCAGCCCGGAGGAAAGCCTGACCGAAACGGCCCAGAGGATGATCTCGAACAATGTCAGGTGCATGCCGGTTGTCGAGGCTGGAAAGGTGCTCGGTATTGTCAGGATGCAGGATATCCTGCAATATGTAGAACATGAAATAGAATAGCAGGAGGTTTATACAGGCCATGCCAGCAGTTCCTAACAGTTTCCCTAAATCTCAGGTGAAAGACTTCCCTTATTTTCGTGGTGTGTGGAACAAAGTGGTGGTTATACTCTTAGCCGCCTCTTTCATCCCCCTGATCTTGATCGGCGGGGGGTTGTACTACTATTCCGCTTCCATCTTTAAGCAAAAGACCTTGGAATCTCTCAGCATGGAAGTGATAAACCACAGGGAGGCCATCGATCAGTTCTTGGCGAACCGCATCCTGGCCCTTAAACTGCTGTCTGCAAACCTCTCCCCGACCCAAGGAGCCTTGGAGAAGGCCTTTCAGTCTCAGTCAGTCTCCGGCGCACCATACTTTGTGGATTTGGGAATCATCGATGACCAGGGCAGGCATCTGGCCTACGTAGGCCCTTATGATCTGATTTCCAAGAACTACAAGGATACCACATGGTTCAAGGCTGTAATGATGAGAGGAACCTATATCAGCGATGTGTTCTTGGGGTTCCGAAAGGTTCCTCACTTTGTTATTGCGGTGAAACATACGAGCAAAGATGGCGCCTGGATAATACGCGCGACTGTAAATAGCATATACTTCGATGCAATTGTCTCTGGAATAGCCGCAGAAAGGGGTGGAGACGCGTATCTGATCAACAAAAAAGGCGTATTCCAAACCGGCCCCAGCATGGCCGGACAGCTCATGGGACAGTCGGAGTTCAGACATCTGAAATCGTTTCAAGGGGTGAAACTTGATGAACAGGAAGGGTGGATCCGTGCCATGGTGTGGCTCGAAATGATCCCGTGGCTGTGTGTGGTCCAGATCGACCAGGAGGTCGTTTTCAAAACCCAGCATCGTGTCCTCAATTTAGGTATTTTCGTCTTTGTGTTAGGGGCTATCCTGATTGTTCTCACCGTCTTTTTGACCACCAATTACTTGATTGAGCTTCTGGAGAGCAAGAGAAGAAGCATCCGCAAACTGGACCAGCAGCTTCGCCGCACCAGTTATCTGGCGTCTTCAATGGAAATGTCTTACGGGTTTTTTCGGGAGATTAATGACACCCTGGCCAATATGGATGTGGCCGCCGCATGGGTTCAGGACCTGGGCAGAAAAAAGGACTTTGATGGAATTGAGGAAAGCGTTGATCAGATCAAGTCGGAAGTGTCGCGCTGCCGGAAGTCCATTGACAAATTCCTAAGATTCATCAGGCCTGGCGAACCGATAATCACGGAAATAGGCATCAATAAGACACTCGATGATCTGCTGGGATTTCTGAGCAGCGAGCTTCACTTTAAGGGGATTCAGGTAAAGCTGGATTACCAAGACGATCTGCCCCCCATCCGCAGTGATCGTTCCAAACTGCGCCAGGTTTTTCAAAATGTCGTTTTGAACGCAATCTCAGCTATTGAGAAAGATGGTGAAATTACCATTTCAACCCGTGCCGGGGATAAAACGGTTATGGTCACAGTAACAGACGATGGACCTGGCATCTCTAAGGAAAACATAGAAAAAATCTTTGACCCTCTCTTCACTACAAAAGAGGAAGGTACGGGGCTGGGACTCTCCATCTGCTTTGATATCCTGGGAAAACTGGGGGGCAATATTTCTGCCAAGAGTGAGCCTGGTAAGGGCGCCTCGTTTGTGATTGAACTCCCTTTTCAGTTCTGGTCCTCTGGGCAATAACGACCGGCACATTATCCGACGTCCTCATCCATGATCAAAAAAGAGAATCTAAAGCAGGCCATCGATGCCATATCAGCCAGGAATCCCGAGACCGGATATTCCCTGAATGAGATGCTCGGAACGGGTCAAATAGATGTGACCCCACAACTGGAGAATGCCTCACAAACAGATGACTTCCACTTCCTTTTTGACAGAGAAAAGGTGTCGATCAATAAATTCCTCTACTTCAACGAGGGCATTGCCCCCATTGAACAGGGGATGCTGATCAAATATGGCGAACTGGTCAAGAAACAGGAGGTTCTAAATAGAGAAAATTCCTTCAATTATATGAAGGCTGCTGAGGAAATCAGGGATGCAGGCCTCAAATACATGGTAACCCATGAAATCGATTTTGCTTTGGCGCGATTGAAGAAACGTCATGGCATTCTCGAAACAAACGCACGTCACCCAAACCTCGAACACCCCGGCATGGAGAACACACCGGGATCCGGCAAGCTCATCTCGTTTCTGGGAAAACTTAAATTGGACAACGAAACCCTCGAAATTCCGGGAAAAGGGGACGATCCAGCGGTGCTGTACAAGGGGGTGGTTAATGCCGATACGCCTTCTTATTTCATCTGCTTTCCCTTCTGCATGGACAGCCTGATGCAGGTTGCAGCTATGAATCTGGAGTTCTTTCACGTGCGATTCCTCTTGAACTGCCTGATCCAGGGATTGGAAAAAAATCTGTTCATATGCATGGTAGACCGAAAAATCCTGGGTTTGATCTACCTTACTTTGAAGGAGCAGCTGTTCTACAAGGGTCTGGAAATTAAATTCGTGGCCACCCTGCGTGGCAAGGCAGATAATCAAACTGAATCGAGCACCCGGGTTTTCAAAGGCGTGGGCACCTTCTTGGTATCGGGAGTCTGGATGTTGTGGAAGACACAAGTACCGAAGGTCAGGGAGATATTCCTCGATTCTGAGATCGGGGCCATGGGTTTTTATGAAGCAATCGGTTTTCAATCCCGCCGCCTTTCTCAATATGCGTTGAGGACCCCCAAAGGACAGCTTGTGAAAGCCATTCTGATCATGGCAAACAACTCCAGGGATCTCGGGGGAAGGGTTATTGGGGAGATCTGTGCGGTCATGGAAAAACAGATCAAGGGCTTGAGAAAAAAGGCAAAGAACGAAAAGCAAAGATCAGCAAGAAAAGCAGTGATTGCTTCCGTTAAAGAGTCTCTGAAATCAAGAACGCATCCGGAGTTAGCAGAAACAACACTCAGTATGCTAAGGAAATATAGGGACAAGATTACTGAATCTGAGGAACTTATTCAGTTTGCCACTCAATACCCACCACTCCAGGACTCCATCAGGTAAATGGGGATTGAAGTTGCTAGTGATCAGCCTGGTTACTCTCCTAAATTAGTTAGACATAAAGGCAGATTGAACATGCAGCAGGTACTTGTCATTAATGACGAACGATTCACACAGCACTTAGAGCAGATTCCCCATCTGGAAAATGCTAAACGGATCAGAGCAAGCCATTCCCTGCTGCAAGACCCCTCTCTCCAGGGGAGGTGGACAGAAGTGGAACCCAGGATGG
>JAUWPC010000178.1 GCA_030611815.1 Desulfobacteraceae bacterium | reverse complement strand
CTGGTCGGCTCGCGTGAGAAACGTAGCTGGCCCACTCTTGGTCTTGCAGAAGGCCTCAGGCGCTGCAAATAAGAAACCCCCCACAATCACAAGCATCCATATGTAATAGATCCTGTTTTTCAAAATAAATAATCCATCTGTATCAAATTAGTTATGCCTTTGCTAAAGCCTCATAATAAAAATCATAATCTTAATCATAATCTTAATCATAATCTTGTACAGCCAGATTGAGAGATGTTTGATTATGAGTAAGAAAATAATCCAAATGGCCGACAATATGGATTAACTGCAGCCTACTAACATCTTTCTTCAACAATCGAGGTCACCGCCGAGTCCCGAATTACGAATTATGACGGCAAAATCAATGAGACGATCCTCAAGGTTAAATTCTTTGTTTTCCTTCGTCACTCGTCATTCCTTGATCGTTATTCGATTATTATTTTACACAGGCAACTTAAACTGCCACTTTTGCATAAAGAACTTTCAGGACACGGCAGTAGTTCATAATCATACTCGTAATCATACTCTTTTACAGTCAGATTGAGACCTGCCCGCAATGCTTCGCAACGCGAGGCAGGCGGGGACGTTTGATTATGAGTAAGATTATGATTATGATTAAGAAAAGACTTTAAAACCAACCCCTAAAACCCCTTTTCGTTCCCTTCGTGATAAAATTATTGTTTAGTCACTTAGAAGCCACGCTCTCCTTCAACTTATTAAGCTCCACCAGCGCCTCTACGGGGGTCATAGAGTCAATATCAAGACCCGTGATCCGTTCTCTCAGCTTCCAATCCATCGACCCGAAAAGGTCCAACTGCACCATATCCCCCCTCCCCTCTTCTGACACACTATTATGCGCCAGACGAGGCCTGCCGGCTTCATCGGTCTCGGTTCCTTCCAAGTTGCTTAAGATCTCCATAGCCCTCGTGACAACGTCCTTCGGGATCCCCGCAATCTGCGCCACCTGTATGCCATAACTCCGGCTTGTACCTCCCGGGACCAGCTTTCTTAAAAAAACAATCTTGTCATTCCACTCCCGGACTGCAATATTGAAGTTCTTAATCCTCTGTTTTGTAGTCACAAGCTCTGTCAACTCGTGATAGTGGGTGGCAAAAAGCGCCCGCACTCCTCTCCCTTCCCTGTCGTGTAAGGCCTCTGCAACTGCCCACGCAATGCTCAAGCCATCATAGGTGCTTGTCCCCCGTCCGATTTCATCTAAAATAACAAGGCTTTTGGGAGTCATATGCCTCAAGATGTTTGCCGTTTCATTCATCTCCACCATAAAGGTGCTCTGTCCTCTTGCTAAGTCATCTGAAGCGCCCACCCTGGTAAAAATACGGTCCACAATCCCTATTACAGCCCCTGACGCGGGCACAAAGCTTCCCATTTGGGCCATCAGCACGGTCAGTGCGGTCTGTCTGAGGATGGTAGATTTACCTGCCATATTAGGCCCGGTAATTATCATTACCTGCTGCTTTAGGGAATCCAAATGGATATCGTTGGGCACAAAGTCTTCCTCTTTGACACTCAACTCGATTACAGGATGCCGCCCCTGAGTAATATCGATATCAGCGCTATCATTGATTTCCGGACATGTATAATCGTTGCTTTCCGCAGTTTCAGCCATACCGGCAATAACGTCGATCTGCGAAATAAGCTCTGCAGTCTCTTTTATACGCCTGTTTTCAAGTGCTATCTTTCCCCGGACCTCCTCGAAAATATTCAGTTCAAGCTCTACTCTCTTCTCTTCGGCGCCCAACACCTCCCCTTCCTTGACCTTCAAGTCCTCAGTAATATAACGCTCGCCATTGACCAAAGTCTGTTTTCTGATATAGTCAGCAGGCGCTAAATGCAAGTTGGCCTTGGAGATCTCAATATAATACCCAAAGACCTTATTAAATCCCACCTTCAGGCTCGATATCCCGGTTCTTTTCTGTTCAGAACGGGCAAACCCTGCAATCCAGCTCTTTCCATCGCGGCTCAAAGAGATCAACCTGTCTAACTCTTCGTTATACCCCTCCCTGATAATGCCGCCCTCTTTCAGCGAAACAGGAGGATCCTCGCAAATCGTCTCCTCTATCAAACATGCTATATCCTGGAGGAGATCTAACCTTAAGGCAATGGCGGATAATAGCGTACTGGTGGAATTCTCCAAGGCATTCTTGATGAAAGGGAGCCTCAAAATTGAGGATTTAAGGGCCAAGAGGTCTCTTGCGTTGGCTCTCTTAAGGGCGATGCGGCCGTTTAAACGTCCTATGTCGTAAATCTCTTTAAGCTCATCTCTTATTTCCCCTCTTAACAGAGGATCGTCCTTGAAGCAGGCAACGGCAGCTAATCGCTCTCTGATTTTTTCAATGTTAATAAGGGGGTAGAAAATCCACTTCTTCAAGAGACGACTCCCCATCGGCGTCACTGTTTTATCAAGGATATGGAAGAGTGATCCTTTTACCGACTGCCGTCGCATAGTCTTCAAAAGCTCTAAATGAGCACATGTGGACTCATCCAAGGCCATAAAGTCACCGATGTGGTAACTCACGATTTCCTTGATGTGCTCCGGGAACCCTTTCTGGGTATCCCTGAGATAGGAAACAAGCGCCCCTGCTGCGATGATGCCCTGGGCCATATCCTGGCATCCAAATCCAACCAGGGACTTCACCTCTAATTGCTCTTTAAGCAGGACCTCTGCCCCGAGGGGATCAAAGGAGTGACTCTCTAATATCTCCAATCGGTAATCTGCAAGCTCTTTTCGCTTTGATAATTGCTCGTTTTCGGGAATCAGCAGTTCAGCGGGATCTATCCTCCCTAATTCGTCTAAAAGCTCATCAAATGACTCGATCTCTGTTACCCTGAACTCGCCGGTAGAAAGGTCCACATGTGCCAACCCATAGGCCCCGTCTTCTCCCGAGATTGCAGCCATAAAAAGATTGGCCTTCTGGTCAAGAGCTTGTTCATCAACCACTGACCCTGGAGTAACAAGCCTTACCACTTCCCTCTTGACAATCCCCTTGCTCGATTTGGGATCCTCGGTCTGTTCGCAAATGGCAACCTTCCAGCCGCTGTCAACCAGCCTTCCGATATAGGATCTGTTGGCATGATGGGGTATACCACACATGGGAACTTTTTCCCCGTTAAAAGTCCCTCTCGACGTAAGGGTAATGCCTAAGATTTTGGAGGCAATCTTTGCATCATCAAAAAACATTTCGTAAAAATCACCCATGCGAAAAAATAAAATGGCATCAGGGAATTCATCCTTGATGCCCATGTACTGCTTCAACATAGGTGTCATTTGAGTCATTTAGGATTGTTGATTGATGAACCCGCAACTCGCACAAAGCGTCAGGCGGGCTGTTCGACTGCGGCGCCAGTGGAATCTATTAAGCCGATTGTGTCCCATCGGTTGCACTGGGGACATTTCCATTGGAGCTCACTCGGTTCAAAGCCGCACTGGGAGCATCTGAATCTGAGATAGGGCATATTCAGATGTTCCATGATCTCACCATAATCGGCTACTACGTCCTTTTCCCTGCCCTGGCTCAGAAGAATCTCTCCCTTGAATTTCCTGGCCTCCCAAAAAGAAGGGTCCAATGCAAGGGCATTGTTTGTCTCCCTTAGTGCGCCTTCTACGTCGTTTTCATTGTGCAGGTAGCGCGCCAAAGCCATATGCGTGAAGGCATCGGAGTTTGACCGGGCACACTCCTTCAAGAAAATTCCCACCGGCTCCAGATTCTTCATCTGCGAGTAAGCTCCTTCCAGACGGCGATACGCCAAGAAGGTGAACTGGGGAATTATCTCAACCACCTTTTTCCAGGCAGCTATTGCCTTTTTATACTCTTGTCTTGCGAAATGGAGGTCGCCTAAGTGAAGGTAGGCGTCAACACACCTTTTGTGGGTGGATATAGCCTTTGTAAAAAGAGACCTCGCCCTGCTTAGATCCCCTTTCTCTTGACAGACCTTTCCTGTCTCAACCAGATAGTGTGCTAAGATATGCTGGTGTTTGCCCTTGTCCAATCGCGCAATTTTTTGTCGCGTTTCATAGGCATTCTCCCAGTCTTTTAATTCCTCGTAGATCCTTTCGATCTCTTTCAGTATCTCCACATTGGCGGGGCTTTGTTCTGCCACTTCAAGAAACGTCCTCAGTGCCCGATTAAGGAAACCCCCTTTCCGGTAGTCCTTACCCAAATCGAAAATAGCCCTTATCTTTATTTGCTCATCTATGTTTGGCCTCAAAATGATATTTTGACGAATCCGTATGGCCCTGTCTATATCACCCTTTGAACGATAAAGGTTGCCAAGCGCAACATAGGTCTCAATGGTATCTGAGTTTATCTGGACTGATTTGGTGAATTCTTCTATGGCCTGATCGCGATCGTTGGAGAGAAGGTACTGTATCCCCTTGAAGAACGATTTGTCTCCTTTGCTAACAATGGCTCTTCCCGTTTCTCTCCTAAAGGGGTTTATCCAGGACCCCAAAATAAGGCCGATCAGAAGGGCAATAATTGAGAATAGAAGGACCTGTTTGTCCCCTAATTCAAGAAACCATTGCCATACTGATTGCAACATGGTGATCTCCCTAAGGATCAGCGATGAAATATCTTCCCCATTTCCTAATCATAATCATAATCTTAATCTTAATCCTACTCAAACTCAAAATGATTACGATTAAGATTACGATTAAGATTATGAATCCAAAAGCGATTTTCAAGTGTGGAAGTTATTTCGTCTTTATTCTTTAGTAGGGTTAAGGGTTTCCCGCTGTAAGCGGGATTCAGGGTTATCTTTACTACAAAGAGCCCGCCCATAGGCTTGGCTGGCGCCAGACGTATGACAGGATGAAACCACGACCGACTGGGCTGGTATAATAACCAGCATACTGACACGTCCTCAAAGGGCTTCCCGCTGGGGAGGAATTCAGGTGCTATAGGAACCCGTGAATGGCTACGGGCAAAGTAACCCTTTAAGGCGTTTCATCATGTATTAACGGGGGGCTGATCAGCACTGATATCCTCAGTGGTCACAGGCAAATTCCTAAGTGAATTCAACTCTTTTTCCTTGTCATTCACATCCTTCATCAAGGTTTTGACCTTTCGCCTGGAAGTAAGGCGCTCGGAAATTCCATACAACCAGGTACAGATAACACCCACAAGAAAAGTCACAATAGCTATAAGGAACACTGGCAAGCCTGAGGATTCAGCATTCAGAAAAAGGAGGTTAACTTTAAAACTAATGGGGGTTGACAAGGCTTGATAGTTTTGAACCGCTAAGATGACAACAAGAAGTAAAAACAGGATTACAATAATCGCCTTTACATGTTTCATTTTTCACCTCCATAATTAACGTTAGGTTTTCCATAATACGGCAAAAGTTTGTGATAGGTTTCCACAATGTGTTCCGGGATCACCCTCACTTCCCCGAGAACTGTCATATAGTTGGTGTCCCCATTCCAACGGGGCACAATATGAAAATGCATATGTTCTTCAAGACCTGCGCCAGCCACCCTGCCAAGGTTTAACCCCACGTTAAAACCCTCCGGACTGATGGCTTTTTTCAGGACCTCAACCGACTTGCTAACCATAGTTAACAAATCCAGTTTCTCTTCCTGAGAGAGTAATTCCAGTCCGCTAACATGCCTCACCGGCGCTACCAAAAGATGTCCATTGATATATGGAAACCGGTTCATCATTACCATTGAAAGCTGACCCACGTGCAGGATCAGTCTTGACTCGTCTTCACCGCGATTCTCTCCAGGGCAAAAAATACAATCTCCCTCCTTCTGATCGGAGAGAATATATTCCATCCTCCATGGCGCCCACAATACCATCATAAAGGTTTCCTCAAACAGGTATAATTTCACCCCGTACCGCATCACCCAATTCCAAAACACCTATGCTATGAATCCCGGATGAGCTGTACCCGGTTGCTGTCCCGGGATTAAAAAAAAGAACCCCGTCTCTTATGTGGTTCGAAGCGATGTGCGAATGCCCATAGACAATGACGTCCACGCCATTAAACAGAGGCAAGATGCGATCCTCCAAATCGTCAGAACGACCCCAACCATGAATAAGCCCCAAGCTGTAACCACCTAAATTAATAACCTTTTTATCCGGAAGAAATCGCTTTACCTCCAAAGGATCCATATTGCCGCAAACACCGTGAAAATCCTTCGCATTGAGGAAGTCAATAATCTCAGGTGAAACAACATCGCCCGCATGCAGAATCATATCTTTATCAGAGAGATATTCATCATAGATCGCAATAAATTTCTCTGTCACCTGATGCAGGTGTGTATCTGAAAGTACACCAATTTTCATTGCATTATCCAAAGCAGACCGGTTCACACATTGAGACCTTTGCAAAACGCCCCCTTTCGAAGGTCTCACATTGATAGATAAATTTCAGTGGAGAGTATACCAACCCGAGAAAAAAGACAAGGCATAATCTCTGTAAATAATCTCTGCAAACCGGAAAAACCATTTGACAGGAGTGAGACAAGGTCATTATCTTAAACCGCAAATCACAGAATTTATGAGGTCAAACCTCGTTAGGGGTTGACGATATCCGGAGGTAAGAAAAATGCCGATATACGAATTTTATTGTACAGAATGCCACATGATATTCAATTTCTTCTCCAAATCAATAAACACCGAGAAAAGGCCTATATGCCCCAAATGCCGGAAGATCGAACTTGAACGTCGCATGTCGGTCTTTGCCAGCCCCCGAGGCCAGGGAGAGGAAGATGATATGCCTCTTCCCGACATGGACGAAAGCAAAATGGAAAATGCGATGAACCTCCTTGCAAGAGAGGCCGAACATATGGATGAAAATGATCCAAAACAGGCCGCCAACCTGATGCGCAAATTGACAGATATGACCGGGTTAAATCTGGGGTCTGGTATGGAGGAGGCATTGGGGAGAATGGAAGCAGGGGAGGACCCCGAAACCATAGAAGCTGAGATGGGAGATCTCTTGGAAGGGGAAGAACCTTTTGCCTTTGAAAAAAAACATCCCAAAGGCCCCAAATACCGGCCACCTGCGGTTGATGACAGATTGTATGATCTTTAATATT
>JAUWPC010000175.1 GCA_030611815.1 Desulfobacteraceae bacterium | reverse complement strand
CTGTTCAAAAAGAGTAACCCTAACAAACGAAGGAGGCTCCCATGAAAAGGTATGGTGATTTCATCACGTCCGAGGAAGATCAGCTTTTGTTGACCACTATTCGAAAATACATTGACAAAGAAGTTATGCCGGTCCGCATGCAAATGGACGAGGACTACGCCGTGTTTGAAAAGGCGTATGAGGGACTGGTCAAGCTTGGCATGCAGAAGCGGGGGTTTGCCACCAGATATGGTGGTTTAGCTATAAGGTCGGCAGCCACGATCTGTGCCATATCCGAGGAGATAGCGAGGGGAGATAGCGGTCTTTCGCTTCACTCCTTGATTATACCATGGTGTCTGGCCGCGGCCATTGGGGGGCGTAACAAGATAGTCATGGACAAGTTTATCCCAATGTTCTGTGAAGACGTCGTGCGGTGCGGCTGCCTGGCCATTACCGAGCCTGCCGGAGGGTGCAATATTGAGGATGGGGCAGAGCACGGCCTTACGATTCGCACAAAGGCCCGATTGGAAGGGGATGAATGGGTCATCAACGGTGAGAAGATGTGGCCCAGTGGTGCTGGCGTGGCCGATCTCTACTGTGTTATCTGCACGACCGATCCTAATTTGAGAGAAGAAGGTATGGCGCTTATCTATGTTCCCAAGGATACGCCGGGGCTTTCCTTTGGTAAGCCGGAAGAAAAAATGGGCATGAAGGTTACAGATGTGAATGCAGCTATATACTTTGATAATGTGCGGGTACCTAAGGAATACCGGGCCGCGGGACCTGGCGTTGACTGGCAACTTTTCAGAAATAACGTCAGTTGGGGTCGGCTAACGAGCGCGCCCATGGCCCTGGGAAACGCCCAGGCAGTGCTGGAAATCGTCATGGAATATACCGGAACCAGGTCCTACGGGGGGAAACCGGTGCGAAACCATTCACTACAGGCGGCCATATTGGCTGATATGGCCATTGGCGTGGAATCGGCCCGTTTATTTTATCTTTCTGTCGCGGCCATGTTCAATAACCGGCAGAAATTCGGAAACCCGGGTGGTGACTATCTCTTGGCAAGGTCCAGTGCAGCCAAGGTATATGCCTGTGAGGTTACCGAGATGGTCTGTAACAGGGCCATGGATCTCATGGGTTCATACGGCTATGCACGGGACTATCATGTGGAGAAATACCTGCGGGACAGCAAGATCATCCAGTTATGGCTGGGAGGCAGCCACCTGGCCCGTTTGGACGTAGCCCAGAGTTATTATCCTTATGCGGGACAATAAGAATTTGGTAAGCGTTCACGGATTCACCTGAACGTTGAACCCTGAACCTGTGAACGGTTACCCCAATTTTAGGCACTTTAGTCACTTTCCGTTCTGGTGGTAATTAGCTAAAATCATCGAGGATTATTCTATGAAATTTTCCCATTTCTTTACCGGCAAACCATATAATGAGATCGAAAAGAACGCAGATGCTCTTTTTCGAATGGGCGAATACGGTTCAGCCAAACTTGAATATGAAAAGGCCTTGCTCAAATTCGCAAAGAAAACTTCAGAAGCGCCTGAGGCCAAAGATCATTTAGAGGAAAAAATCGCTAAATGCAAAGATGCACTCGCCCTTGAACACAAGAAGGCCGCAGAGAATCTGACTGAGACCGGCCACTACGAAGAGGCCGAAGAGATCCTGCAACTTGCTCTGGAACTGGTGCAAGATAAACAGCTCGCCGTTGAGATCGAGGAACGGCTGAGGGGAGTAAAGGATCATTTCATTCCGCCTGAAACGTCAGAGATTTATGTACCTGAGGAAGCTTCGGAAGACACAAGGGAATTCGTATATCAGGAGTCTGGAGAGGAATATTTCACCGCACTAATCAGCACATTGCCCAAGACAGAGCAGGAAGTCTATCTCGGTTATGGAGACCCGTTCAGGGAGGGGTATGTCAAACTGAATCAGGGTTATTTTGAAGATGCCGTCACCCTATTGTCGCAGGCCTTGGAAGCCAATTCTTCATCTGGAAGCTTTATTCGGCTCGAACTCGCGACCGCCCACTTGAATCTTGGCAATAATTCCGAAGGTTGTTTCCTGCTGGAAGGCTTTTTGAAGGACTATCCCGAATCACTCAGGGCCTATCAGCCGTTGTGCGAAATCTACTGGCAAAACGAACAGTTTGATGAGGCGCAACGATTGCTTCTGAATTGCCCCGAACCACTGCGCGACTCCCCAGTAATTCATTTGCTTATAGGTGAGACGCTGTTCCATACCGACCAGTATCATGATGCTGAATCCCATTACCTGGACTACCTTGATTCTCACGGTTGGGACGAGGCGATTGCCCTGGCCCTTGCAAGGACATTGGAAGCGCTCGGGTCAAAGGAGAAGGCACGAAAACAATACTCTGAAATCATGAACAGATGCCAGGGCTGCGGAAGTCGAATTGATCCTCTTATCAAACAAAGATATGCGGATATAAGCTTAGAGACAGGAGATCATTCAACAAACATTCTGGAACTGTACCTCGTCCTGGTGCAAGAAAAACCGGAAAATCGCACGGATTATTTTCAAAAAATCAGCATGATTTATGAGCTGAATGGAAATGAAAGCGAAGCACGTCGATTTAGGTCCTTTGCCGAGCAATCTCAGCATAAGGCCTGAACAGGGGAGACAAGACATGACATCTGAAATGAAAACCCCGACCTGGCATGCCATGGAGGGGAATGCCGTCATTCAGGAGCAGGGATCGAGGCTTGAAGGGTTGTCTGCATTCGATGTCAAGGAGCGGATAGAGAGATTCGGCCCCAACAAGATTCGCGAAGAGAAACAGGTCTCGGCATGGGAAATCCTTTTGCGTCAACTGATGAGCTTTTTCAACTATGTCCTTTATGCAGCGGCTATCGTAGCCTTTATCGCAAAAGATTTTGCCGATGCCTCTTTCATCTGCGCTATCCTCATCATCAATACCGGCCTCTCCTTTATTCAGGAATACAAAGCCACACGTGCGATACAGTCTCTGAAGAACCTTATTGAGCAGAAAATTAAAGTGATCCGGGACGGATCACCTTTGGAAGTGGATGTGACTGAAGTCGTGCCAGGAGACATCATTCCCCTGGAAGAAGGAATGAAGGTCCCTGCCGACGGCCGCCTTGTGGAAGAGCACGCGCTTTTTATTGATGAAGCGATGCTCACAGGAGAATCCGTCCCTGCCGAGAAAGAAGTCGCCATCCTTTCGCAGGAAGTTCCACTGGCCGAGCGAACGAACATGGTGTTTGCCGGCACAACGGTGGTAAAGGGCACAGGAAAAACTGTTATTACAGAAACGGGTATGAACACAGAACTTGGCAAGATTGCTCAAGCCCTTCAGGAATCCGAGATTCCGCCCACCTCTTTTGAATTAGAAGTGGACAAGTTGTCAAAAAATATAACATTTGTCATCTCCGGGTTAGTGGTTCTAGTGGCCTTTACAGGGATAGTGGTATACGCCTTTGCTCGAATCTATATCATCAGAGCATTTGATACGATTCGGTTTTTTCAAAACCCCTGGCTGATCTATTCTCTTGTCTTCGCGGCTGTGGTTCAACTCTTCATCATCTATTGCCCTCAGGTCAATGATTTCTTTGGCCTCCACATCCTCGACTGGAAGGCCTGGACCGTCCTCGGCATTTTAGGCCTATGGGCGAGTACAACCGGAGTATGGACATCCAGGTGGGTTGAGTCTTGGGCCGGCCATGTGATCAACACAAGCGGTGTTGAAAAGTCCCGTATGAGAAAGGTGCGAAAATCCTTACAGCGCCTGGGAGATAAAGGCTCAAGGGCGATTGAATGAAGTAGATCGGGTGTAGATTACTACTGTTGGTAACGGGCATTAAAGGATCCACTCCCAGCAGACGAGTCACTCGGTATTGTCGCTTAATCGGGGTTTTTTGTTTTACAACATGTTGCCAGTTCGAAGGCCCTAAGGGCCTAATGCGAGAGATAGGTCAGGCCCGAACAAAAGCAAGTTGAAATATTTCATTTATCGAGTTAAGATATTGTTCAAAAAAAAGGAGGACGTCTCAATGGCAAAAGCCGTATATCATGGTTTCGGTTCTGTTTTGATTTTGTTCGCAACGATCATATGGCTGTCCGCATGTGCCTGTCCGAAGAACCCTGGGCCGTTATCTTCTGATCGACCCGGTCAGACGACTTCACCCAATGTCGTCCCACCATGCCACCCCCAGATAGAACTTGGCTGGACCCACACAGAAAACAAAGATGACAGTGACACCCAGATAAAGAGTGACCAGGTCCCCAACACCCTGCTGAGGATCGGTGTCATTCCGAACGGAGAAGTTCGCATAGGGTATAACGGATATACATGGCAAAGCGATCGTCCTAAAAATAGCACGAAGTCATCCTCAAGCGGATCAGGGGATGCAAACGTAGGGGTCAAATACAAATTTCTTGAAGCATCAGGATGGCTGCCAGAAAGCGCATTTTTAGCCCAACTATCCCTCCCTGTGGGGGCAGACAATTTTACAAGTCACCGGGCTGACCCCTCATTCCTCCTTGCCTTTACGCACACCCTCACTGACTTCCTTTCATTCAGCTATAATTTAGGGACAGCCTGGCAGACCTCGGAAGATGCGTCATCAACGCGCCATACCCAATCCGTATTCAATTACACTGCGAGTCTCGGCCTTAGCTTAACCGACCGTCTCGGGGCCTTTGTGGAATTCTACGGCGCCATCGCCATAAACCCCTCAAACATACCATCAAACGCCTTTGACGGCGGTTTTACCTTTCTAATCTTAGATAATTTTCAGGTTGATGTCTCCGGCGGAGTTGGTATATCTGAAGCGGCTAACGACTGGTTCGTAGGATCCGGACTCACATACCGTTTTCCAAACTGAACCCCGCGGTACCGCGGGGAAGGATAGCTCCTTGATCCGTCATACAGTCTTTTAAAAACCCATTCGGGTGTCGTCAGCTTTCACCCGCAGCTCCCGTGAGTTGCTACTGATCACGTGATGCTAAGGCACCATCAGTAGGCCACCGATCCCTGTCAGGAGAGTATGATTTGGAGAACTGATGAAGACAAAAAAAGATTTTTACCCAGAGAAGAAGCTCACCGCCGTTTGCGGTCTGTTTTGTCCATCCTGTACTCTGTTTATAGGTACGGCAGAAGAACCGCAAAGGTTGAGAGCCATTGCGGACCGTTATCACACTACTCCTGAGGTATGGCGATGTCACGGGTGCCGTTCAGAAAAGCGTAGTTACTTCTGTGAAAATAACTGCAAAATGGCCGAATGCGCCGCAGAGAGAAGGATAGAATTTTGCGTGGAATGTGAGGAATACCCCTGTGATGAATTACGCACATTTAAGGAGGAACGACCTCATAGAATTGAGTTGTGGGAGGCCCAGGAACGGATCAAAGAAGTTGGATACGCTCAATGGTTTGCGGAAATGCTTGAGCACTATGCCTGTCCTCAGTGCCAGACGATCAACTCTGCCTATGACCTTAAATGCCGGGCATGTGGAGCAGAGCCAAGTTGTGCCTATGTTGATCGGCATAAGAGTGAAATTTTCTCCCATTTGTCGGAAGAAAAGTGAAACCAAAGGAAAAAATCAAGACTACGTTATATCTTAAAGGTTACTATTCAGGTGTCTCTTTTTTAGACAGGATAACAGGATAAACAGGAATCTATGTTAAGTGACAAACAAGACGTTATTGTAATAATCCAGTAAATCAAAATAAATATCCTGGTAAAATGGCTTATAGATAGACCCCGAATAAGGAATTGATATAATCTCTTTGAGTCTCTCTTAAATGTGAAACGAATATTCAAATTTACTCTCGATCAATCAGGAGAGCAGGTTAAGCCAAATTACAATAGAAGGGGCTAAACTAATGACTTACCGCTAAAGCAAAGAACGGGCCATCAGGATAGTTAGAGGATTTACAAGAATTAATAATCAAGTTAATCCTGTTATCCTGTCTAATAAATACCTGTGTAATTGCTCTTAAAGAAGAGGAAAGGGGAAAGTTATGAACGATGCGTTGGTAATAATTGATATGCAAAACGACTATTTTAGCGGCGGCAATATGGAGCTTTCAGGAATTGATGTAGCTGCGGAAAACGCAAAGAAGCTTCTCCTATTGTACCGCAAGACGGCCAAACCAGTTTATCACATTCAGCACTTTTCCATCCATGAAGGAGCTGCCTTTTTTGTACCAAATACAATAGGCGTAGAGATCAATGCACTGCTGAATCCTTTGGGATCTGAAAAGATGATTAAAAAACATTTCCCAAACAGCTTCCGGGAAACGAATCTGCTGGAAGAGCTGCAATCCGCAAATATCAACCACCTTACAATCTGCGGTGCAATGAGCCATCTCTGTGTTGATGCAACCACAAGGGCAGCTTTTGACTTGGGCTTTAGGTGTACGCTCGTAACCGATGCCTGTGCTACACGGGATTTGACATTTGAGGGCACCAAAATTCCAGCGGACTTTGTCCATGGGGCTTTTATGGCGGCCCTATCTCCCGTGTATGCCCGGCTCAAGAAAACTGAGGAAATTATGGCTTAAGCATAACTGATCTAAAATCGGCAAAAATCAATATCTAATGAAATAAAAGGACGAGAACATGGGTATCTGGAATTTAGCTACATTACAATTGGAAGTGTTCAGGCCTGGGATCATGAGCAAGGCAGAAATTGGAGATAACTTGATCATGGTGTGTATGGAAATAGGTCCGGATAAGGAAGACAGTGGACATGAACACCCATTTGACCAATGTGGTGTTGTCTTAGACGGTCAAATAGAGATGTTCATAGGCAACGAACGTAATACTCTCAACTCGAATGAGTCCTATTTTATACCTGCCGGTGTGCGTCATGGCTGGAAGACCTTTGCTGAACCAGTAAGGCTTCTGGATGTTTCCGGAAAACACTGAAGAAATCTCAATTAAGACGTGGTTATTTCAAATTCCGGCGGGTCGATCATATGTTTCTTTACTGAGCAGAGATCCATGGATCGGATAACCGCCTTTCTATACTTTTCATCAAACCCCTCTGGCAGTCTCAAATTGATGGACATTTTTGGTTACCTATTTTTATCTTCGTCCCAATCACATTCCATGCTCA
>JAUWPC010000262.1 GCA_030611815.1 Desulfobacteraceae bacterium | reverse complement strand
CAACTGGTGAACCGTCAGATTGGAGGTGTCGATGATCTTGTCCGCCATCTCTTTGAGTCCCTTTAACTGCCTCTTTTCAGACCTGATCCTGTCAACTAAGTTGGCGCCGTTGGCAATCGGGTGTTGTCGGCGGGTTTCGCTATAGCGTTTCAGCAGAACTTCTTCAGAGCACTCTAAGAAGAGGACTACAAAGCGATAGCCCTCCTTTCGCAACAGATGAAAGATCTCCTGGTAATTTTTGACAAATTCCTTTTGCCTGAGATCCATGCCAAAGACGAGCTTCTGGATCTCCGAGACGCCCCCTGAATGAAGCTCTAAGAATTTAGGCAGGAGCAGCACCGGCAGATTATCGACACAGAAATAACCTACGTCCTCAAGGGCATCGATGGCCATGCTCTTTCCGGAGCCGGACAGACCTGTAATGATGACGATGTTTAGATTTTTCATAATAGACAGTTTTACAGTTTTCCCACCCCATGTCAAACAGGATTTGTGTTGCCTTAGAAAACCACGTCTTCCGGGCCGGGATTCTTTGCCGGGATACAAGCTCTCAACGATAAAGTCTTGACAAGGGATTGAACTGCCTATATAAACCTAAAACAGATCCAAGTCAGTGATACAAAGGCGTATTACTCAAAAGGACGATGAAGTCCACAGACTACGAACGTGTAGCGGGTGGATTTTTTTGTTTTTATGACGACAGACCGTTTACGTCTCAGGAGGAAACCTTGGAGCTCAAATCTGAAAACAACGAGAAAATTATCCAGTTAATTGACAAAGGGGTCGAGATCCCCAACCCCCTGACTCTTGACATTGGCGATGAAGTCGAAATTTCCCGGATTTCCGGCAACAGGGTCAAGATCTATCCCGGCTGCCGCATCTATGGCAAGGAAACCGTCATTGCGGCCGGGGCCCAGATTGGCCGAGAAGGGCCTGTGACCATTGAAAACTGCCAGATCGGCCCCGAGGTCGAACTCAAAGGCGGTTATTTCAAAAAAGCAGCTTTCTTAGAAAAGGCAGGCATGGGCTCAGGCGCTCACGTTCGCGAGGGGTGCATATTCGAAGAACAGGCCAACGGGGCCCACTGCGTCGGCCTGAAACAGACCATACTTTTCCCTTTTGTCACCTTAGGAAGCCTGATCAACTTCTGTGACTGTCTTATGGCCGGGGGAACGAGCCGGAAAGACCACAGCGAAGTGGGCAGTTCATACATCCATTTCAATTTTACACCGAGTGGCGACAAGACCACTGCATCCCTTATTGGCGACGTCCCCCGGGGCGTCATGCTCAATCAGCGGGCCATCTTTTTAGGCGGCCAGGGAGGGATGGTCGGTCCTGTGCGGTTAGGTTACGGCAATGTAGTAGTAGCGGGTGCGATCCTGCGTAAGGATGTCTTAGCGGACAATAATCTGATCGTCCCTAAAACCCCCCGGGGCGGCGTATTCCCTTTAGTTCATGATAGCTACACAGGCCTTTCCCGCTTACTTGAAAAGAATATTCTCTATCTGGCAAACCTAACTGCCCTGGAACAATGGTATATCCATGTGAGACAGCCCTTTTTCACTTCCCAGGAGTTGGGGGACCTTATCTATGCCGGAGTACTCGATAAATTAGCATTAGCCAAAAAAGAACGTATCAAACGCCTCAAACTTATGACAGATAAGATAAAGAATTCCCTTGAGAAATATGGGGATAAGCCCGGGGCCAATGCCCGCAAACGTGAACTCTGCGACAACATCGAACAGATCTCTGAATTGTTTTCAGGAGAGATCGTAGAGAAGAGCGGCCTGGAGGCGCGAGACGGCTTCTTGGAAGCATTTATGGATCACAAGAAAGAAAATGACGGGACTTACGTGGAGATGGTGCAGGGCCTCCCTGTGGGTGTATCCGAAAAGGGCACGGCATGGCTCCAGGAAATCATCGATGAGATTTCCCGGCAGGCAGCCGCAGTTTTGCCGGGACTGGCTCTCTTCAAGAGACTGATCGCGCAGACCGGGTAAAAATATTGAATATTTGAGGGGGCGTCTTCGTCCCTTCCTCATTATTCTCTGCACAGTATTGTTGACGTTATCTAAAATCAGGAGGCAAAGAGATGGGCAAATTATTCGGCACGGACGGTATCAGGGGTGAGGCCAACATCTACCCTATGGATGCCATGACGGCCTTTTCCGTGGGCCAGGCGGTTACCCTTTTGTTTAGCAATGGCGATCACCGGACCCGGGTTATCATCGGAAAAGACACCCGCATTTCCGGCTACATGTTAGAAGGCTCCCTTGAGGCAGGCATCACCTCAATGGGGGGCAACCCCTATCTGGTAGGAGTGCTACCCACTCCGGGAATCGCCTTCATCACACAAAGTATGCGGGCCGATGCGGGGATCGTGATTTCGGCCTCCCACAACCCTTACCAGGACAACGGCATTAAGATCTTTTCCGGGGACGGATTCAAACTCTCCGACGAACAGGAAGCGGTTATTGAGGACCTCATCCTGAATGGTGAGCTCCCGGAGAAGGTGCCCCCTGCCAGGGAAATGGGTCGCGCCAAACGGATTGATGATGTGCGCGGCCGATATATTGTTTTTATCAAAAACACTTTTCCGCGGAGACTGTCAATGGAGGGGATGAAGATCGTCATTGACGCGTCCAACGGTGCCACCTACAAGGTAGCCCCGGCTGTCTTCACCGAACTGGGAGCCGATGTGGACATCATTCACAACACGCCTGACGGGATCAATATCAACGATAATTGCGGATCGCAGCACACACAGGACCTATCAAAGCGCGTAAAAGAGAAGGGCGCAGCCATCGGGCTGGCCTTTGACGGCGACGGGGACCGTTTGATCGCTGTGGATGAAAACGGGCGAGAGATCACCGGAGATCAGATCCTTATCATATGCTCCAAGGTGCTGAAAGACCAGGGCAAGTTGAAAAATGACCTGTTGGTCAGCACCGTGATGAGTAACCTCGGCCTGACAATTGCTTGCAAGAAATACGGATTTAAACATCACGCCGCTAAAGTGGGCGACCGCTATGTCTTGGAAGACATGCAGCGTTTAGGCGCGGTAATGGGCGGCGAAGACTCGGGCCACCTGATTTTCCTAAACCACCATACAACCGGCGACGGCATCCTCACCGCAATGCAACTGATCGCAGCAATGATCGGCGAAGACAAACCGCTTTCCGAATTAGCGACATTGATGGACGTCTTCCCGCAAAAACTGATCAACGTGGAAGTCAAGAACAAACCGGAGATCTCTTCGGTGCCCGAGGTGATGGAGGCAATCCGGGAGGTTGAGGCCGAACTTGGCGATCAGGGGAGAGTCTTGGTGCGCTATTCCGGGACTCAGAACGTATGCCGTGTGATGGTTGAGGGGCCGACCGATGATCTAACCGAAAAATATTGCAAGCAGATTGCCGACGTGGTAAAGACCGCTCTCAACTGATTTGCACCGAGTTTAGATCAAGCATGTTGGCAAATAGAGTCATTCACCCTTTATCAGGGGAGATTAATTGTACTCCGGGCCCTGATCTTTACTAAGGAGGTACCTATTGTCTATCAGAGTGATCATAACTAAGAACTTCAAGCATATGAGCGCTGTAGCTGCCGAAACCGTTAAGAAAAACATCATTCAAACTCTGCGCAAGAAGAGGGAGTTCGTCTTAGGACTGGCAACAGGAAGTTCACCTACCGGTGTTTACAAGCGCTTAGCCAAGGCGGCCAATGCTGGTCAAATCGAAAGCGCCCGGATACGTAGTTTCAATTTAGATGAATATGTGGGCCTCCCCGGGGAAAACGCCCAACAAAGAATGATGCACCCGGAGAGCTATTGTTACTTCATGATTCAAGAGTTTTTCGGCCTCCTGAAAAATAAGTTCCTTGAAACCAGTGTCCCTTTTGGTTCTCTGATAGATCAAAAACAGTTAGTACGCCAGCTCAAAGCACATACCGGGGATTGGCGGGAAGTGGGTACCGACGCAGGCAGGTCCATTATCATAAAGAGCAGACCTGACTCAGAGTACCTGGAATGGATTCGCAGAGAGGTATTGGAGGCATACGCCCGGAAGATCAAAAAGAGAGGTGGCATTGATTTGCAAGTCATTGGTGTGGGCGGACGTGGCCATGTAGCGTTCCATGAGTCAGGAATCCCTTTCAAGGGGAGTAAGGTCATGTTAGTGAAATTAGATGACAATACTGTGACCAACGCCGTGGCAGACGGGCATTTCCCCTCGGGAAAAGATTGTCCCCGCTATGCCGTTAGCATGGGCGCTGAGTTAGTGTATCAGGCGAACGCCGTGGTGCTATTGGCCTCAGGCAAACGTAAAGTCAGTTCGGTGGCCGAATCGCTTTTAGGCGATCCAACCCCTGATGTCCCCATTTCTTATGGCCAGATATATGCTAAAGAGGGGGGCACCCTGATTTATGTGGTGGACAAGATTGTTGGGAAGCCGCTCCTTGCAAATAGAAAAGCACTTAAACAAAAAGGTGTTCGTATTCGAAACCTGGCATGAAAAAAGCCGGGATTCTAACATCCCCGGCGCTCGCAAAAAAGCCTAACTTTCTCCCAAGAAATACTCGTTCATCTTTTCCCTGACCTCTACTATTGTCTCCTCAAGCCAGAGCACATCGGCAATACTGAGTCTGCCAGCCTTCTTAGCACCGCCCTTGGTTCCATCTTTTTTGATATAGGTCCTGGGACCGACCTGTAACTTGGGCTCCCCTTCCCCGTAACGGTTTATGGATATTTGAAGCCCTGTCTCATCATTTTCCCAGGTGTCCAACACCTGGTCCTTACTTGCATCATAAGCCATTGATAACCCCCATCGGATTGGCGATTGATGATTGTTGATTGTTGATTGTTACTCTGCGGTACGTGCTCAAACCCAACAAATCAACACCTATCATCTAAACCTGACATCGCCATCCGTGAATATTCATTTATTCATAGGTTCACAAAAAGTCA